>JAODBN010000044.1 GCA_025463965.1 Acidimicrobiaceae bacterium | reverse complement strand
AGTGCATCGAGCGCTGTTTGGACGAGGTATCCCGGTCGGAGCGGATCGCGCTCGTCGCGCCGGCCGTCGTGTACGCGCACGATCCGGAACGACTGTGGTTCGCCGGCGGCAAATCCATCGACTGGCTCTCGCTTGCGTGGAACCGGGGTCCCTTCGACAAGGCTGCCCATCCTCCACCCTCCGCCGATTGCGCCCACGCACCGGCGTGCTGCGTGCTCGTCTCGACCGCGGCATGGCGTGAGGTGGGTCCATTTCGCGAAGACTTCTTCATGTACTTCGAGGACACGGAGTGGTGCGAACGGGCGCGGGGGGCGGGCTGGCGGATTCGTTACCTCGGTGAGGTTCTCTGCCGGCACGACATCGGCTCGTCCTCGGGACAAAAGGGCAGTCGATATCTCACCGAGACCAGCGGTTACTACTTGTCACGCAATCCTCTCCGGCAGGCTCGCGATCACAGGGGACCGCTGCGCGTGGCTCGGCTGCTCAGCATCCTCACAATCTGGAACGCGTACAACCTCACGCGCATCAGACCGGCCGAGTGGTCGACGGTTGGCAGGGCGTGTGTCGAGGGACTGGTCGACGGTTGGCGAGGTCGTATGGGGAGGCGCGACCTCGTGCAGGCCCGCAAGGCGGCGGCGCTGCTGGGGAAGCCGGGTCGCGGAGCGTGACTGAATCGCCTGCCGGAGTGCCCCGACCTCTCGAGGCCAAGCGGATCTGCGTCGTGTACGACTGCATCTTCCCCTGGACGACAGGTGGCGCCGAACGATGGTATCGGGCCCTCGTCGAGGGCCTGGCGAGCGCTGGAGCGGAGGTGACGTACCTCACACGGCTCCAGTGGACCGCCGAGGATGCCCCGTCGCTGGAGGGCGTCGAGGTCGTGCCCGTGTCACGGCGCGAACCTCTCTATCTCAACGATGGCACCCGCCGGATGGGCCCCCCGGTACGATTCGGCTGGGGCGTCTTCAAATGGCTCATCGCTCACCGCCGCGACTTCGACGCCGTCCACGTCGCAAACTTTCCCTACTTCTCCGTTCCTGCCACTCGCCTCGCCCTCGCTGGAACGAGAACTCCTGTCTCCGTCGACTGGTTCGAGGTCTGGCCGTTCAGGTTCTGGCGAGAATACGCAGGTACGTTGGGGGGGAGCTTCGGCTTCGCCATCCAGGAGCTGTGCATCCGGCTCTCGACACATGCGCTTGTCTTTTGGGAGCACACCGCGGCTCGTCTGCGGGACCACGGTCACGGCCGCCGACTGACCGTGCTCGCCGGGCTGCTCCCGTCCGGCGAACGCCTGACGGTCGAGGCGAACCTGCAAGCGCCGGAGCAGCCGGTGGGCCTCTTCGTCGGAAGGCTCATCAAGGACAAAGGAGTCAGGGACCTCCCCCGCGTGCTGCAGCTGGCCAGGCGCCACCTTCCGTCGCTCCGTCTCGTCGTTGCCGGCGAGGGCCCCGAACGCGAGCTTCTCGAGCAGATGTTCGGTGAGCTCGGCTTGAGCGACGCAGTCAACATGCCAGGCAAAGTAAGCGACGACGAGCTCGTCCGCCTCATCTCGTCCGCCTCTTGCGTCATCGTCGCCTCGGTGCGGGAGGGCTACGGCATGCTCGTCGTGGAAGCGTCCGCGTGCGGTACGCCTTCGGTCGTCGCGGCGAATCCCGAGAACGCGGCCACTGGTCACATCGCCGAGGATGTGAACGGGTTCGTCGTCGAGCCCACCGCCGAGGGCATTGCTGCCGGGATCGTGCGTGTCGTCGAGGCCGGCGAAATCCTACGAAAGAGCTCGGCGGAGTGGTTCGCAGCACGGGCGCCACACATGGGGGCGGACGTCGCCGTGCGCCAAGTCGTCGACATCTACTCCGCCCTCCCACGACGACCGGAGCGTCGGACTCGTGGAGCATCGGACTCATTGCCCGATCCTCCGGGGCCGACGGTGAGTGGGTGAAGGTTCTCTTTGCTACCCCGTACTTCTTCCCGCGCATCGGCGGCCTGGAGAACTATGCGCTCGGTATTGCCCGAGAGTTGCAACGCCGCGGCCATGAGGTCGTGGTCGTCACTTCCCGTCACGATGAGTCGATTCCCCTGGAAGAGGAGATCTTCGGAATCCGGATCATCCGTCTCCCGATGTCATTCAAGGTCTCGAACACCCCCGTTGGCCTCGGCTGGCGACGGAAGCTGCATGAACTCCTTCTCGCGGAGTGGCCGGATGTCGTCAACGCCCACACACCGGTTCCGGGCATGGCCGACCTGGCGGTGCGGGCCGCGCGTCGCCTCGGCATCCCGACCGTCCTCACCTATCAGAACGACGTCGTCAAGACAGGATGGCTAGCGGGTAGCGCGGCACGCGCCTACTGCCTGGCCTTCGGAAACCGGACGCTGAAGCTGGCGGACGTCATCATCATCTCGTCCCCGTACTACCTGGAAGTATCCCGCTACCTGGGCAGGTGGCGGAAGAAGGTCGTCGTGGTGCTGCCCGGAGTCGACCAGAAGCGATTCAATCGCGACGTCTCGCCAGAATGGCTGCGGTCACGCCACCCCGGGCGATCGATAGTCCTCTTCGTCGGCAACCTCGACAGGGCGCACGCCCACAAGGGCGTCGACGTCCTGCTCGACGCGATGACGCGCCTGCCGGGCGAGCTCGATGCGCTGCTGGTCATGGTCGGCCGGGGCGATGCCATCGAGGACCTGGAGAAACAGTCGGCGGCGCTCGGCCTCTCGGGCAGAGTCGTTTTCACGGGGTTCGTAAGCGACGACGATCTCCCCCATTACTACGCCGGTGCGCATGTGCTCGTCCTGCCTTCGA
>JAODBN010000010.1 GCA_025463965.1 Acidimicrobiaceae bacterium | reverse complement strand
GGCGGCGGTGTCGGCGCCGCCCTCGTCGAGGCCGCCGCGGCGGCCGCCGCGGAAGCGGGAGCAAAGACGCTCGATCTCACCTCCCGCCCGAGTCGAGAGGCCGCCAACCGGCTCTACGCACGGTGCGGCTTCTCCCAGCGAGAGACCAACGTCTGGCGAAGGACCTTGCAGCACTGAGCCAACTCCTTCCCATCGTGGGTTGAAGGACCACGAACCTGTGCCGCATCGACGGCCCGAGCGCTTCCAAAACGACCTCGCCCCGCTGACCGAACCCAGAACTGTTGGGGTGATGCGCGCCGCGAGCGTGACCCGTCCCAGGCCGAGCGAAACGGACGCGACCACGTCGAGCTGGCCACGCCCAAGCTCGAGAATCGCCGGGCCCCGGTGGCCCGCTCGTCGCCGGCTAGGCGACAAGCGCCTCGCGCAGCTCTGCTGCGAGCGCGGCCGCGTCATCTCGAAGTCGCGCCACGTCGGGGCCGGCCGCCAGCAACGAGCGCGCCGCTGCAGGCATGACACGGTCGGGACAGGAAGCAAAGGCCCGAGCGACGTCTGCCGGCTTGGCGCCCTGGGCCCCGAGACCGGGAGCGAGGTAGAGGGCCTGCGCGCCGGCAAGGTCGAGCTCGGGATCGTCGCGGGTGGGCCCGACGACCGCGCCGATCGGGCCGACCGCTCCGGGAGCGAGCGAGGCGTTCAGTGCTCCGATCTCTGCGAGCAGCTCCGCCTCGACGCTGCGCCCGCTCGAGGTGAGCGCCGACTGCACGGGACGCCCCTCGGGGTTGGAGGAGCGGGTGACGACGAGCAGGCAGCTACCGGCTCGGTGCGCCGCTTGCACGAGCGAGCCCATCGCCCCGAGACCGAGGTAGGGATGCACGGTGAGCGCGTCGGCGGCGAGCGGTGCGTCCGAGGCGAGGTACGCAGCGGCATAACCCTCGTTCGTGCTGCCCACGTCGCCTCGCTTCGCGTCGAGCACGACGAGCAGGCCGGCATGGCGCGCCTCGGCGACCAGGCGCTCGAGGGCGCGGATCCCGCGCCAGCCGTGGCGCTCGTAGAAGGCGGACTGGGGCTTCACGATCCCCACGGTGCCGACGGCCGCCTCGAGCACGATGTCGTCGAAACGCTCCAAGCCGTCGGCCGAGTCGGGAAGGTCCCAGGCGCCGAGCACCGCCGAGGAGGGGTCGAATCCCCACACGAGCGGGCCGGGGCCGTCCGACAGCGCGGCGAACCGTGAGGCGAAGGACCCGGGCACCGTCTCAGTCTCGCGTGCGACGCGCTCTTGGTGGCGAGTGGTGCACGCACGCTCAAACACGGCGAGAGGGCGCGGTGCCGAGCGGAACGAGCCGGTGGACGTGCCCGTCGCTCTGGCGCGAGAAATGGGCGCTCAACCCCGCGAGGAAGTCCTCCGCCGGAGCGCGTCCGGGATCTGCCAGCAGCACCTCGACGCCGAGGTGGGTGACCAGGCGAACGAGCGGCTCGACGTTGCGACGCTCGTAGAGCAAATCGGCACCGAGCACGAGGTCGAACCCGCCGGCGAGCAGGTCGAGGTCTGGTCGCGACCAATCGAGACGCGCCCGTCCGAGCGCGATCGCGTTTCGCGACGCATTCAGCGCGAGCAGCTCCAGCGCGTCGGGCGCCCAGTCGGTGGCGAGGACCTCTGCGCCGCGGCGGGCGGCAACGAGACTCGGCAGTCCCAGTCCGCACCCGAGCTCGAGAACCCGCAGGCCGGCGAGATCAGCAGGGAGCGCATCGACGAGTGCGCCCGCGGCGGGCCACAGCTCCGCCCAGTAGGGCAGGAACTCGTCGTGTGCGAAGGCGTCCTCGTCGATCAGGTCGGTCGGCTCGGCGGGACGGAGCAGCATGAGGGGCGGCTCGTTCCCCACGGCCACCTCGTCCTCGACCAGACGGAGCTGGTCGAGCGGACCTCTGCGAGAGGAGAGGTCGTCGCCGGCCATCGCCCCATGATCAGGCACCCGGCAGCGAAGCGCCAGCTGCACGTGCCCGACCCGGACTGTCGTAACAAGTAAGGACAGTCGTAGGATCGATGCGGCTGAAGCGGGGCTTCGGGGGGGCCGGAACGAGGAAGGACCGAGCGTGCCAGAGAGTGTCACGATCACCGACAACAGGACCGGCCAGAGCATCGAGGACCCGATCGTGGAGGGAGGGGTCAGCGCCGCCGAGTGGGCGAAGCTGCTGCCGGGCATCTGGTTCTACGACCCGGGCTTCTCGGCCACGGCCGAGTGCGAGAGCGCCATCACCTACATCGACGGTGAGGCGGGCGTCCTCGAGTACCGGGGATACCCGATCGAGGAGCTGGCCGAGCACTCCACCTATCTCGAGGTCGCGTACCTGCTGTTGAAGGGAGAGCTGCCGAACCAAGCGCAGCTCTCGAGCTTCACCTCCGACGTCACCACCCACACCTTCATCCACGAGAACGTCAAGCGATTCCTCGAGGGCTTCCACTACGACGCCCACCCGATGGGAATGCTCGTCTCGGAAGTCGCCGCGCTGTCCACCTTCTACCCCGAGGCCAAGCACATCGACGACCCGGCGGTCCGGATGGACCAGATCCTCCGGCTGATCGCCAAGATGCCGACCCTGGCGGCCGCCACGCACCGTTTCTCCTCGGGCAAGCCCTTCGTCTACCCCGACGACACGCTCAGCTTCGCCGAGAACTTCCTGTCGATGATGTGGAAGACCTCAGAGCCGCACTTCCAGGCCGACCCAGCCCTCGTGCGTGCCATCGACCTGCTGTTCATCCTCCACGCGGACCACGAGCAGAACTGCTCCACGACCACCATGCGAGTGGTCGGCTCGGCACAGGCGGACCCCTACTCGGCCTGTGCGGCGGCCTGTGCGGCCCTATATGGCCCGTTGCACGGCGGGGCGAACGAGGCGGTTCTTCGGATGCTCACCTCGATCGGCGACATCTCCGAGGTACCGGCCTTCGTCCAGGCCGTAAAGGAGGGCAAGGGCCGGCTTCAGGGCTTCGGGCACCGCGTCTACAAGAACTACGACCCGCGCGCCAAGATCATCCGCAAGGCCGCCTACGACGTGTTCGAGGTGGTCGGCAAGAACCCGCTGCTCGACATCGCCCTCAAGCTCGAGGAGACGGCGCTCGCGGACGAGTACTTCATCTCCCGGCGCCTGTACCCCAACGTCGACTTCTACTCCGGCCTGATCTACCAGGCGATGGGATTCCCGGTCGAGATGTTCACCGTGCTCTTCGCGATCCCCCGGACCGCGGGCTGGATGGCGCACTGGAACGAGATGCTCGAGAGCAAGCAGAAGATCGCCCGTCCCCGTCAGCTCTACTCGGGCAGCCCCACCCGCGCGTACGTGCCGATTGAGGCACGCGACGCCGAGTAGAAATCTGCCCGAAACATCTCTGGCGCGGATGCCAGTGATGCGCTAGACAGATATCAGGCCGGGACGGGGGATCCGGCACCTGATGGGGGGACTTACGAGACGGTCCGCTGGCTTAGCCAGCGGGCCGTCTCCGTTGATACCCACGGCTGATTGCGGGCCCGAGGATCGCCCGAACGCCTCGTCAGCGACGCCGCGAAGCCACGGTGAAGCAGGCGACCGCCGCGGCAGCCGCAACATTGAGGGACTCCACCGGACCGGGCAGCGGGATCCGCGCGAGGACGTCGCAACGGGCACGCGCCAGCGATGACAGCCCGTGGCCCTCTGCACCGAGAACCAGGGCGACCGGCTCGGCAAGAACCTCCAGGCCTTCGAGCTCAGCCCTCGCCTCTCCGTCGAGGCCGACGGTCCAGACGTGCTTGCGGGTGAGCTCTTGCAGGGCCGACGGCACGCCCGACACGAGGGCGAAGGACAGGTGCTCCACCGCCCCGGCCGCTGCCTTGCAGGCCGCCGGCGAGAGGTGGGCCGAGCGGTGTCGGGGAAGCACCACGCCGGTCGCTCCCGCACCGCAGGCACTGCGCAGCACCGAGCCCAGGTTCTGCGGGTCCGTGACGCCGTCGAGGACGACGAGGAAGGCGGGAGCACCCGAGCTCGGCTCGGAGTCGAGCAGGTCGGCGAGCTCGATCGGGAGCACGGGTGCGGCCAGAGCGATGACTCCCTGGGGAACCTCGGTCCGGGCCCGGCGCGACAGCTCCGCGGCGTCCACCTCCTCGGTCAGCACTCCCCTGCGGCGCGCCGCCCCGAGGAGCTCTGCGTCGTCGGCCGCGGAGCCGGACACGAGCAGCTGGCGCACTTCGCGTCGGCCGACGCGCAGCAGCTCCAGGACCGCGTTGCGGCCCTCGACCTGTTCGCCCCCGAGATCTGCCCCCCGTGGCGAGAACCGCCCGGTGTGGCCAGCGGGCGGCGCGGGAGCTTGCCTTCCGGCGTTGGCGCCGCGGCCCGGACCCGGACGAGGGCCGGGGCCGGGAGCACCGGCTGCGGACGGCCTGGCGTCCCGACGAGCGGGCCTGCCGCGCGAAGGGCTCAGGAGCCGGCCTCCATCGCCGGGAGCTGCTCGACGAGGGCGATCGCGAAGCATGCGAGGCCCTCGACGCGACCCAGGCTGCCCAGCCCCTCGGGGCGGGTCGCCTTCACGTGCACGGGCCCGCCCGCTGCCGCGCTCAGGTGCTCGATCATCTCCTGACGGTGGCCGACGACCTTCGGTCGCTCGCCCACGAGCGTGCAATCGGCATTGACGAGGCGCCATCCAGCGCCGGCCGCCAGGGAGGCGACCTCGGCCAACAGCACGAGGCTGTCGGCTCCCCGCCAGCGCGGATCGGTGTCGGGGAAGTGCGCGCCGAGGTCGCCGAGGCCAGCGGCGCCGAGCACGGCGTCCGCGATCGCATGGGCCAGCACGTCCGCATCGCTATGACCGCGCAGCGCCCGCTCTCCGGGGAAGGTGACGCCGCCCAACGTGAGGAGCTTGCCGTTGTCCATGTCCGCCTCGGCGAAGGGATGGACGTCGACGCCGAGGCCGATCCGCTGGGAGCTCACGGCGACGGGGCCCCGAGCATCTCGCTGGCCCATCCCGCGAGCCTCCGCAGGTCCTGGAGCTCGGTCAGCTTCACGTTCCTTGGCTCGCCTGGCACGACCACGACCCGGGCGCCGGCCGCCTCGAGCAGACCGGCGTCGTCAGTGGCCTCTGGCTCGCCGAGATGGGCCCGCCGGAGCGGTTCTGCCCGGAAGGCCTGGGGCGTCTGGACGGCGACGAGCTCGTCGCGCGGGACCGTCTCGAGCACGAGTACGCCCTTCACCCGTTTGACGGTGTCTGCGAGGGGAACACCCGGCACGGCCCCGTCTGCACCGTCGCGGACCGCCTGGAGCACGGCTGCGAACAGCTGGGGCGAGGCGAGCGGGCGCGCAGCGTCATGGACGAGCACGAACTCGACGTGCGCGGGCACGAGGGCGAGCCCCGCACGGACCGATGCGGCCCGAGTGACGCCACCGGCGACCACGATCTCGCAGCCGGCACGGCAGGTGGGGTCGGAAAGCACCTCGGCGGGGACCACCAGCACGACCTCGTCGGCGACGCTTCGCGCCGCAGTGACCGACCACTCGACGACCGTGCGGTCGCCGAGTGGCTCGAACTGCTTCAGCCGCCCGAAGCGGCGGCCCTGCCCTCCCGCCACGACAACGGCCCAGGTCCCCCCGGGCATCTCGTCGCTCCTTAGGGAAGTGCGGCGTTCAGCCGCTCCTCCGCCTCTTCCTCGCTCACCCCGATGGCGAAGGTGAGCTCGGAGACGAGGATCTGACGGGCCCGGTTCAGCATGCGCTTCTCGCCGGCGGAGAGACCCTTGTCCTTGTCGCGGATGGACAGGTTCCGGACGACCTCGGCGACTTGGTAGATGTCGCCCGACTTCAGCTTCTCCACGTGGTTCTTGTACCGGCGCGACCAGTTCGTGGGCATCCGCGCCTCCTTCTTACGAAGGACGGCGAAGACCTCCTCGACCTCTTCGTCGTTGATCACTTCCCGCAGACCCACCTCGTCGGTGTTGTCCGCGGGGACCATCAAGGTGAGATCGCCGTAAGCGAGGCGCAGGACCAGGTACTCGCGCTTTTCCCCGAAGGCCTCGCGGACCTCCCGCCGCTCAACGACCGCGGCACCATGATGGGGATAGACGACCTTGTCGCCGACGTCGAACACGCAGAGCCTCCTCAAGCCCGGGAAAGAAGAGGCCGTCGACCCAGATCCGGACCTGCCGGGGGCGTGGCGCACGGACCTCCTGGGCAGCCGCAGCCCCTATTGTACCGGGCCGCATTGTACTGGGCGTTCCGGAGCCCCCGAGACGCTCAGGGCCGGCGCTCACCCCGCACGCGTTCGAGGCGATCGATGCCCCGGCGCAGCTCGTTCGCCTCCTCCTCGCCGGCGGTGACGGCGAGCTCCTCGAGCGTCGCCCGCCGCAGCCCGAACAGGTCGCCGTAGCGGCCAACCAGCTCGTCCACCACCCCGTCGGGGAGAGGGTGTGGCAGCCGGCGCAAGAGACGGCGTCCCCGGGGGGTGATCCGGGCAGTGAGGTCCCCGGCGACAAGCTCGCCGAAAAGTCCCGGACCGGCCATTGCGGTGGCCAGGTGCTGGAGGTCGAGCAGCTGCTCAGTGGGGACCGAGGCCAGGCAGGACAGCGCCGATTCGATGGCGTCCTCGAGCTCCTGGCCGTTCGAGAGAGGGCGCACGTAGTCGGCGAGGACCATGCGCCGGTCGCCTGTCGCCATCGTGACCAGCTCCTGGAGCTGCAACCGGAGCAAGCGCCCCTGCGAGCCGAGCTCGGTCACGAGGCGAGCGATCGCCCGGGCCACTCGCATCGCCATCTCTGCGCGCTGGAGCACGGTGATCACCTCGTTCAAGGTGACCGTCTCGTCCAGCTCGCAGCGGTCGAGGGCCCGGTCGACCACTTCCAGGCGGTCGATGAAGCGCTGGAGCGTCTGCAGCAGGTGGTTGGCCCGCCCGATCAGCGAGTCGGTGTCTTGGAGCTGGTGGCGGAACGCGCCGCGATAGACGGTGATGGTGGAGTTCTCCTCCGAGACCGCCACGACCGAGATGTTCACGCTTCGCGCCACGCGCTCGGCAGTGCGGTGGCGCGTGCCGGTCTCGGTCGTCTGAGCCGCGGGGTCGGGGATGAGATGGACATTCGCCCAGGCGATGCGGCGAGCGTCCTCGCTGAGCACGATGGCCCCGTCCATCTTCGCCAGCTCCGAGAGCCGCTGCGGACTCATCTCGGCATCGATGTGGAAGCCCCCCGAGCAGATCCCGAGCACCTCTGGTCCGTCACCGAGGATGACCAGCGCGCCCATGCGGGCCCCAAGGATGCGCTCGAGGCCTTCGCGCAAAAGAGAGCCGGGGACTACCTGGGCCAGGCGGTCGGCCAGGTCGCTGTCCAGGTCCGCCACCTGGTCAGCGTAGCGGAGCCCCCTTCGCCCGAAGGACTTCGACCGCCTCGGCGAGGCTCGCGACCCGGATCAGCTCGAG
>JAODBN010000402.1 GCA_025463965.1 Acidimicrobiaceae bacterium | reverse complement strand
GAGTAGCCGTAATTCTGGCCAGCCTGGGCGTACGTGGCCACGCCGCCGGCGTCATTGTCGCCCACCATCACGATCAGCCCGGGCCCGACGATGGCCAGGAGGGTGAGCAGACGCCGACGAAACGACCGGCCCTGACGGTCTTCGCCCAGACGGATGGTCCCCATGGCGCCCTCGATGTCCCCGAGGTGCGCTTCGTCGAGGACTGCGCTTGGTGTCGTCAGGTGGAGCGGGGGCGCGTCGCGCGCGGAGATGTGCTCCTCATCCATCCGTGTCGGGCCCCGGTCTCGCGTCTGCCGTGGAGATGTCGATGGACGGCTGGCTCGGTCTCGGGTCCGGATGCGGGTTGGGTTCGCGGCGGCGCCAGTCGGCGGGGATCGTCGCTTCGAGCACGTCATCGACGGTCACGATCCCGACGAGGTGGTGAGACTCGTCGACCACCGGGATGGTGACGAGGTTGTAGTCGCTCATGAGAAGGGCGACGTCGACGATGTCGGTGGTGGGCAGGACTCGCACCGGCTCACCCTCGGCGACCGACTCCAACCGGTCCTCTCCTGCGGCGTGGAGAAGGTCGGTCAGGCGCACCGCGCCGATCAACTGGCCCCGGTCGTCTGCCACGTAGACGCTGGTGAGCGCCTCGGGTTGGAGGGTTCTCGACTGGCTCACGGTCGAGATGGCCTCGCGCACGGTCGAGCTCGCGGGGAGCACCAGGTAGTCCACGCCCATCAGGCCGCCGGCGCTCGCCGGGTTGAACCCGAGGAGGGTGAGCACCTTTGTCCGCTGGCCGATGGGAAGGAGATCCAAAACGACCTGGCGGCGCGGCTGGGACAGTTCAGCGATCGCGTCGGCGGCGTCATCGGCGCGCATCCGGGTGAGCACCTCGGCGACGTCTCGGTCGCTGCGATCCGCGAACAGGCGGCTCTGGATGTCGGCGTCGAGCTCCTCGAAGACGTCGGCTTCGAGCTCTGGATTCGTGTGCACGGCATCCAGGATCTCGCTGCGTTCGGCCTGTGATGCCTCCTCGAGCAGGTCGGCGATCTGCGCAGGCTTGAGGCGCTGCACACGACGAAACCGCGCCCGCGGTCCTGCGCTTGCGAGGTGGCCGATAAGCGGTTCGAACGCCTTCCAGTCCTCGGTCACGTGGGGTGCCTTCGCCTTGGCACCGAATCGCCGAGGCCGGCGGGTGTCGAGGGAAGTGACGACCCAATCGTCGCCGTCTTTGCGGAGATTGACGTCCCACGCCCGCATCAGGCGCGCGTCCTCGACCCGAATCAGACGGTGGCCGAGGACGTCTGCGCGAAGGAGCACCTCTCCCTCGCGCCGCTCGAAGCGGCGGATGTCGACCTTCTGACGCTCGAGGCGGACGGGGTCCTCGTCGAGGGCCACGATCGAGTCGATCGGGAGGAACACCTCGAGGCGACCCACCTTGGCGACGAGTCCGATCACGATCGGATAGGCGTCACCACGCAGCCGGAGGATGACGTCTGACAGTTTCCCCACGGCTTGTCCGCGCTGGTCGATGATCGTGCGCGAAAGGAGCTGGGAGAGATGCACGTCGACGGTCACGCGCCGAGCCTAGGGGGGTGGGCGGGTCGGCGTGTGGGAGAAAAAGCAGTGCTATCGCCCGCCGGCGGTGCCGGACCTCTGTGCCGCGCGTTTTCGGGCGAACTCCTTGTGAACGGCGGATGACCTGCTTGCGACTGCACGAGTCGTGGCCGAGACGTTGAGCACGGCAAGACAAGCACCATCCAAGCCCTGGCTCTCCACCGTCGGGGTGCGCGCCGTGGTGAGTTGGGCTATGTGCTCAGGTCACGCGGGCCTCGACCATTTGAACGGCCCTGAGCAGGTTGTCGTAGTCCGGTGGTCCGCCGTAGCGGATGCCGTTCACGAAGAAGGTCGGTGTCCCCGGGACTCCGCTTCGTACGCCACTGATGAAGTCCGCTTCGATGCGATCGGCGAAGGCATCTGTGGCCAGTGCCGCTGTGAACTCGTCCACGTCGAGATCGAGCACTCGCGCCCGCCCGAGGAGATCGGGCAGATCCAGGTGGCGCTGGTCCTCGAACAGAAGGTCATGCATCGGCCAGAACTGGCGTTGTGCGCCGGCCGCCTCGGCTGCTTGTGCGGCCTGGTAGGCGCGAGGGTGAACGGTGGTCAGTGGAAAGTGCCGGTACGCGAAGCTGAGGGCATCGCCCATCGTGTCGCGCACCGCCTCAACGACTGGGTATGCAGCCCCGCAATAAGGGCACTCGTAGTCTCCATACTCAAGAAGGGTCACCGGCGCTTGTTGCGGGCCGCGGATGTGGTCGCGCTCGGGCGACACAGGCTCGGTCAGCGTGGATCCCCAGTCGGTCATGCTCATGGTGAGACTCTCCTCCTCGCGTCGGGCGAGCGCCCCTCCGAGGGCGTCCGACCGCCGTCACGGTCTCGTCGTTCGAGCGTCGTCGCTGCGCCTGATAAGCGCTTCCCAAAAGCGCGTAATTGTGGCTCTCGACGAGCCACCGAACCTGGGAAGGCGCGGACGGGTACCGTCAGCACGGTGAGAAGGCGTGCGGTCCCGCCCTTTCGTCGCTGGAAGGCGTTCTTCGCTCTGGTTGGCGTTCCCGCAGCAGTGGTGGGCTGCGGGTCGCTTTCTCGATCAGCCTCGGCCGGTCAGGTCCAGCAGACTGCCGTGCCTGGCGCGCCGAGGTGCCCGCTCTTTCCGGCCGACAACGTCTGGAACACGCGGATCACCGGCCTGCCGGTCGATTCCCACAGCGGCGCCTGGCTGGCGGCCATGTCGTCGGCCACCACTCGGCTGCACCCGGACTTTGGACCATCGGGTGACCCGAGGGCCCCCTACGGCATCCCGTACACCGTCGCGCCCCCGAGTCAACGCTTCGTCTCTCTCCGATTCACCTATGCGTCGGAGAGCGACTCGGGTCCCTATCCCTTCGGCCCGTCCACGCCCATCGAGGGAGGGCGCTCGGCGACCGGAGATCGGCACGCCATCATGGTTGACCCGCGGACGTGCACGCTGTACGAGCTGTGGGACGCGAGGTACTCGGCTGCAGGTTCCACGGCCGGCTCAGGGGCCATTTGGCACCTGCGCTCGGACGCGCTGCGGCCCGCTGGGTGGACGTCCGCTGACGCCGCCGGCCTGCCGATCCTCCCCGGTCTGCTCACCTACGCCGAGGTGCGCTCGGGGAGCATCACGCACGCGCTGCGCATGACGGCCGAGCTCACCGATACCGCTTATCTCTGGCCGGCGCGCCACGAGGCCGGGAACAGCGGGAGACCTTCGCTGCCACCCATGGGAGCGCGCTTTCGCCTGAAGGCAAGTTTCAGCTTGGCTGGCTACTCGCGCGACGCAAAAGTGGTGCTGCGTGCCATGCAACAATATGGCCTGATTCTCGCGGACAACGGCAGCAACTGGTATTTCCAGGGCGAGGCGGAGAACGACTGGCCCGCGTCGCTCATCTCCGAGCTGAAGACGGTTCCTGCCAGCGCCTTCCAGGCCGTTGACGAGTCAGGGCTCGAGATCCGTCCGAACTCTGGCGCTGCCCGCCAGCCCTGAGCCTTTACCGCTCCAGCGCGAAGGTGAAGAGCCTCTCCGGCTCGATCCATGCCCCGAGCGAGTCGCTCTGGTCGAGCCACGCTCCGAACTGTGGACCCTGCAGCGGCAGGTAGTGGTCGAGCATGGCTTGGCGAAGTTCACCGTGGGCCGGGTCGGACAGCTCGAAGAGCTCAGCTCGGCCGTGCACGGTCACGGCCAGTTCCTCACCAGGAAGGTGAGAGGCACTCGCGGCCGGGCGAGCGGCGAGGTGCCGCATGCGCACCGAAGTCCTACCGGAGCTGAAGTAGAAGCGCCCGTGGAGCAGGTAGCAATCCACGGAGCCGGTCAAAGGACGTCCGTCGGCCGTCACAGTGGCCAGGACGAACAGGCGCATGCCGGCGAGCCGCTCGCAGAGCTGCTCGGCGCTCAGGCGACGATCCGCAGTGAGGATGCTCGCCAAGTGCGGCCCTCCCGACCCGGCGCTCTTGTCGAGCACTTCCTGCAGCCGGACGAGCTCGAGTGCGGTCTCGTGCATGCGGCGAGTAAACCACGGCGCGCCAAGCGCGGCCTCACGGCCACACGGCGATTGTGCGTGATCAAACTCGGACCGATGACCGGCGCGTGCCCGGCCCGAAGGCGTCGGGATCACGTTTGATGCAGACCCATCGAGAGCAGGGGGAAGCGAGTGAATCCGCGCACCATCTGTGACCGCCCGGCCGCCTCGGAGCGACGTTCCGGGCGTCTTCGGGCTCCGGTCCGTCGTCCCCGCACGAATGATCGAGGAAGGAGGTGTGAGCTGATGACAGGGTCGACGATTCGAGGCGCGCTGGCGCCCGGGCGTGAGGAACTCAAGGTTCCTATCTGGGCGATCGTTCCCGCAGCGCTCGTGCCGGTCGTCCTCACGGGAGGGTGGCTCCTCGCCGGACTTTTCCAGCCGGCCTCCTACAGCCCGATCCGAGAGACCGTGAGTGTGCTCGCCGGCGGAGCCGGCAGCGACCCGTGGATCATGACCGCAGCGCTGTTTGTCGTCGGTGGCTGCTATCTCGCCACCGCGGTGGGGCTGAACACGCTGCGCCGGTCAGCGCGATTGGTGCTGGTGGTAGCGGGAGCTGCCAGCTTCGGGATCGCCACTTCTCCCGAGCCTGCAACCGGGCCCACGGGGCGACACCTTGCCTGGACTGCGCTCGCCGCGGTCACCGTGGCCGTGTGGCCGGCCTTCGTCGCCCGCCGATCATCTCGACCGCTCGTGCTGAGCATTCACGGCTCCGCCATGGTCACCTTGGTGTACGTGGGTCTCCTCGTCTGGCTCGCCATCGCGGCGCGCCTCGACAGCTACGTCGGTCTCGCCGAGCGACTGGCGTCCTCGATCCAGACGCTTTGGCCCTTCATCGTCGCCGTCGTGCTCCGCCGCAACACTGGCCACAGGGCCGAGGGGGCCGCGAGCGCAGGGACGGTCGGCGCACAGGTGGCCTCGGTGCCGGCGCGGGACGCGCCGGCGGCCGGGTCGCGCCTGGCCGAGCCGCCTCCCGACGACGGCAATCGGCTCGAAGGGGCGAGCCCGGCGCCTGTGGCTTGCCGCGGGTCCGACGCCCGTGTTCGCCCCGTAGCCAGCTGGTGTGGCTCCTTGGCCGTTCCTGGGCCGCGGGAGCGCTGTCGATCTCGGACAGTCCCGTCCGCGCCGCCTGCTGGCGGCTCGGCAGGTAGAGCCGAGATCCCTCAGGCCCAACGTGGCGGCGGTTCATCCTGGCGTAAGGCAAGCTCCGTATCGTGGTGGGATGGCGACATCGGGCGCTGAGCGAGGCGCGCTCCGGCATTCAGCTCGTCGCACACCCGTGACGGGCGATGCCGGATCGGAGGGGGTCGAGGCCAATGCGCGCCTGACCGGATCGGTGGCGGCGGTCCTGCTCGTGCTGCTCGCCGCGGAAGGCGTGACGATACTCAGCATCCGGTCCCTCATCAGCCCCCACATCTTCATCGGGATGCTGCTCGTGCCCCCGGTCGCCCTGAAGATTGCCAGCACGGGATATCGCTTCATCCGCTACTACTCCGGTGCCCCCGCCTACCGGAAGAAGGGCCCGCCGGCGGCGCTGCTGCGCCTGCTCGGTCCATTCGTGGTGGTGCTGACGGTCCTCGTCTTCGCGAGCGGAATCGCTCTGATCTTCGTGGGCCCTGGTCCACGCCAGAACCTGCTGCTTCTCCATAAAGTGAGCTTCGTCCTGTGGTTCGCCGCGATGGCGATCCACGTGCTCGCCCACCTCATGGACACCGCTCGGCTCGCTCCACGCGATTTTTACTGGCGCACCCGAAAGCAAGTGGCGGGAGCGGGCCTGCGGCAGTGGACGCTCGTCGCCAGCCTCGCCGTCGGCTTCCTGCTCGCGGCACTGCTCGTCGGAAGAGCGGGCCACTTTCTAGCGGGCTGACGGGCGTCCTCTCGCCTCTCGCTCGCCGTCAGCACCGGGCGTGCGTGGGGGCAAATGGCAGTGGCCGCCGGCCGCGGCTCAGTCGAGGAAATCGAGCACGAGACGCAAGACTGCCTGTGGGTTCTCCCACAGCGGGTACGCCCCCGCAGCGGGGATCTCGCGCCGCTCGGCGTCGTTGACGCTCTCGGCGAGCACCGAGGCCACTTCCCTGAACTCGGGAAGGTCGTGTTCCCCGTTGTAGACGAGGAGCGGCTGAGTCAGCGATCCGAGCTCCCCGAAGACCTCCGGGACCGGTCCAGTGGGCAGCTCCGAGAGCAGGGGAGCGCCGGTGAACTCCTGGAGCAGCTCCCATTGGCCCGCCGCGTTGGTCTGCTCTGGGTGCTCCTGTTCGTAGGTGAACCAATCCGCCTCTTCGAACCAGTCGGTCATGGCGGAGGCCACGCCCTTGGCCCGGGCCAGCTCCTCGGCGTGGACCCGTAGCCAGTTCGACCGGGGCATCGGGTAACCCGGCAGCACGGCTCCCTCGAGGACGAGCTTGCCGACAAGGGATGGGCGAGTCGCCGCGAGCACGAGAGCGACGCCGGTGCCGGCGTGGCTCCCCCAAACGTCGGTGCGCGCGATCTGTTCGTGATCGAGGACCTCGGCGACGTCCCGTGAGTACTCGGCCAGCCCATAGGGGCCGCCGACATCCGCCGACTGTCCGTGGCCGCGCAGGTCGACCTGGAGGATGCGGTAGCGCTCGCTCAGGGCGCTCAACGCGCCGGCGAAGTACCGGCGGTTGTGGGCGAAGCCGTGTACGAGGGTGATCCAGGGCGCAGCCTCGTCCCCTGCTGTCGTCTCGTAACTGATCACGTGCACCTCTCCAATGACGACCGAGTGGTCCTCGGCAGGGAACGTAGTGCAGAAGCACCCAGTTCTCGTCAAATGCCGCTGGGCGCTCCTGCCGACAGCCCAGCCGCCGGCACGGCTCCCTAGCGGCCGGGGGCGTTCGCCGGCGGTCCATTCCGGTGGTCCTGGGTGATTGCCGGTGGTGGACCCTTCACGTCAGCGCCACCAGAACGATGCAGCGACGGTGACGTACAGCCCGACGAGCGCCGCTCCCTCCAGCCAGGTCGACTCGCCGTCGAAGACGACCACCACGGCGATGATCGTGCCGATGCCTAGGGCCACCGCCAGCATGAGCGGCAGCACCAAGGTCAGCGTCGGACCGCCGATCGGGCCGGAGAGAAGGACGAGCACGGGAAGGACGAAAAGCGCGATCTGGACGGGGCTTTGCAGGATCGCCGACAGCGCGTAGTCCATTCGGTTTTTCGCGGCGAGGCTTATGCCCACGAAGTTCTCGGCGGCGTTGCCGGCAATGGCGACGATCACGAGCCCGGCAAAGGCCTGGGAGATATGGAGGGCACCGAGCGCAGGAGTGAGGGCGGCGATGAACCAGTCCGAGACGAGCGCGGCCGTTCCGCTCGAAACAACGAGCATCACGACAACGAGCGGCATCGGCCAGAGTGGCCCGGGTTCGATCGGCACGCTTGATCCGGGAGGCGCCGGTCGCAGCGAGAAGGGGATCGACGCCACGAACACGAGGAGGAGGACGACCGAGGCGACGTCGGAGAGGGCGCGTTCGTGGTGGGCGGCCGTGCCGGCGAGATGCGACGAGAGCGTCGGGATCATGACGATGCTCACCCCGAGGAGCAAAAGCATTGCCGCCATCCTCGGTGCATCGGCGTTGAAGTGCTGCGTGCCGTGGCGGAGACCTCCGGCGATGAACGCCACCCCCAGCACCGCCAGCAGGTTGGCGAGGATCGAGCCGACGAGTGCCGACTGGACCACCCCGACGAGCCCGGCGCGAAGGGCGAAGATGGCGATGAACAGCTCCGGCAGGTTTCCGAGCCCCGCCTGGACGACGCCCGTCGTGCCCGAACCGAGCCGGTCCCCGAGGCGGTCGACGCTGCGCCCCACCAGTGCGGCGAGCGCGGCCAGCGCGACGGCTGAGACGACGAATGGCACCACGTTGCCGCTGTGCACGAAGTGGAGGACTCCAGAGGCGACGGCCAAGCTTCCCGCGAAGATTGCCAGCCGGAGATCGGCGGGCGACAGCGCGCCCAAGGCGCTCGCATCGTCCGGCGCGCCGCGCTGCCGCCCGGTACTCACTTCAAGATGTTGACGGCTCGTGCCACCACGAGTGCGATCGTCACCAGCGAAATGGCAGATTGCAGCATCATCAGCTGCTTCGCCCAGCGGGAGAACGGCATGACGTCGGTCGGGCTGAACGCGGTGGCGTTGGTATAGGAGAGCCAGAGGTAGTCGAAGAAGTGCGTCGTCCAGTCCGGTGGTGCCAGCTCGGGATTGGACATCTGTGGGAAAAGGAAGTCCGGGTAGCGGCGCTGAGCTTGAGCCCGGGCCACCGGTCCTCCGCGGTCGAACTCCCAGTACCAGAGGCCGAAGACGATGATGTTGGTCAAGTAGATCTCACCACCGGTGAACAGCAACGTCGACGCTCCGAGCCCGGCTCTTCCGACGACGAGGCCGTGGACGAGCAGGAGCGCCGACCAGCCGTTGGCGAGCGAGATCAGCGCGATCAAGAGCAGGCTCGAAGCGCGTAGGGCCCGGGAGGAGCGGTCGATCCGGTGGGGATTCGCGGCGGCTAGGCCGATGCCGAGCGCTCCTTCGAGCGCGGGAAGCAGCCAGATCGGGTTGATGGAGAAGCGGTTGGGCAGGAGCACTTGGAGGGCGATGGCCAGTGCCACCACAGCGGATACCGGCAGGCGGTGGTCTCCGGCATGCGCCCGCTGCCAGGCCGGCCCGAGCCGGGCCTCAACCGATCGTCCCTCGGAGCCGAGAAGGTGCTCGAGCTGGTCGAGGTGGTGGCGGACCACACCGATGGTGTGGTTTACGTTCGCGCCGCGGGCAGCTCCGTTCGTCCCACTGCCCTCGTTGTCTCGTTGAGCCTGGTCGTCCACCGCCCCACCTTTTTGTGACCGCCGGCCGGCGAGACGTGTCGCAACCCGCCCGCGTCGCAGCGCTCAGCCTGCCACGGCGCCCACCACGCCGTCGCCGGGGGCCTCTTGCGTGCTCGTCGAGCGTCGGGCCGCACGCCGGTCACCTTGCGGCGTTGGCCTTGCCAGCGCGTCGCCGGGAACGGTAGGACAGCTGCGTGGAGCTGCTCGGTGTCGATCCCGTGGTCCAAGCCCGGGATTCGAGCAAGCTGCTCGGCGATCCTGCGGCGCTGCGCGGCGAGCTCGACCGCTCCGGCTTCGTGCTGCTGCGGGCCGTCGTGCCGATCGGTGTTGTCACCGCCCTTCGGGAGGATCTCGCTGGCGTGCTCGAAGCGGCCGGCTGGGCCACGGCGGATCCGGTGACCGGCTCGCTGACTTCACGGCTCGTGCCCGGACCGCGATCAGGCGGCTCCCCCGTCGAGCAACGGGCCCTCTACCGCCGTCTGTTCGCTCGCCGATCGCTGCACGAGCTCGCCCATCTCCGGGCGCTCCGTTCGCTCGCCGAGGCCCTGCTTGGCAGCGAGGACCTCCTTTTGCATCCTCGGCCCGCGGTTCGCGTCGTTCTGCCCTCAGGAGACGGATCGGCGGCGCAGGGGAGGAGCGGCGGCCACTCTTCCGTCGAGCCGACCCCGCCGCATCAGGACCACGTGAACATGCAGGGAACCCCGAGTGCGCTGACGTTCTGGCTCCCTCTCGTCGATTGCTCCGCCGAGGTCGGGCCGCTTTGTCTCGCCGAAGGATCGCATCGACTCGGCGCCCTGCCGGCAGCTCCGGCCGCGGGGGGCCGGTTCCTCGTCTGCTCGGATGAAGGGCTCTCCAAGCAGTGGCGCTCGGCCGCCACCGTGCCTGGCGATCTCGTCGTCTTCGCCGCCTGTACCGTCCACCGAGCCCTCGTCAACCGATCGGGCTCAGTGCGCCTGTCGGTCGACTTCCGCTACCAGCGTGCGTCGGAGCCGGTCTGCGAGACGACCCTGCGAGATGACCCGGACCTTCCGTGGGAGGAGCTCTACGCGAGCTGGGAGCCGGGTGGTCCTCGGTGGCACTGGCGTCGACCCGATCTGGTGACGGTCCCCTTCGACCCGGGTTTTGCCGGGCGGGCGGGAGCTGCCGATGCGCCGGCCCACCGCCCGCTACCTGGGCCTTTCGGCGACGCCTGACCGGCCGGCTTTTGGCAAAAGGGTGATCGGCGAGATGCAGTTTCGCCGGCCGCTCGGGTCGCTCACCCGGGGGGTAGCGAAGCCAGGCGGGACCGGCACCCTCACGGCGTCGGTCCCTGTGGTCACTGTGGCCAAAGGCCGTCAGGAGCGCCTCAACGAGTGGCGGTGCTCAGCGCCTCAAGGCGAGCCAGGCTCTCCTCCATGCCGGGCAAGTTGTGCACCGGAAAGCCGAGCCGCTCGATCACCCAGGGGACCGGCGAGGTCGACCAGTCGAAGGTCTCGATGACGAGGGTGGTGCCGTCCGCCTCGGGCTTTAGCTGGTAGCGCCACCGGTGACCACCGGCGTGCGCCCAGGCGATCTTGCGACCCTCCTCGAACTCGACCACCTTGTTGCGTACCCGGTAGGGGACGGTCCGGCGCATGTCGGCAGAGAACCGGACGCCCGGGCCGAGTCGGCTTGCGGCGCCTGCCCGCACGTTGCGCACCGTCCCTGATCCATCGAGCTCAGGATGCTTGGTCGGGTCGACGAGCACCGCGAAGATCCGGGGAGCGGGGGCCGCGATGCGACGGGAGACCGAGACGCTCCGTGCACCGGTCGGGTCGGGCTCGCGCGGAGTGAGAAACGATGGCTGGAGCTTGCGCAAGAAGGCAGGGAGTCGTGGCGGCACGCAAGGAGTGTAGGACCACAGCAGCGCGCCGTCCGTGGGCCGCCGGAGCCGGGCACGAGCCGGCGCGCGGACAGGAGAGTCACAGCGAGCGCACAGAATGCGGTTGCAAGATGTCGCGGTGGAGTCGCTAGCGAATCGGGTCCTCGTCGTCGACGACGAGCCGAACATCACCGACTTGGTGGCCACAGCGCTGCGCTACGAGGGCTTCGAGGTGGCGATGGCGAGCAACGGGCGCGGGGCGCTGGACCAGGCGGTCGGCTTTCGTCCGCACCTGCTCGTCCTCGACGTCATGCTGCCCGACCTCGACGGTTTCGAGGTGGCACGACGGCTACGCCAGGAAGGCCGGAGGGTACCGATCCTCTTCCTCACCGCCCGAGACGCGACCGAGGACAAAGTGCGCGGGCTGACGCTCGGCGGTGACGACTACGTCACCAAGCCGTTCAGCCTGGACGAGCTGCTCGCCCGGATCCGGGCGGTGCTGCGGCGGGTGGCTGACTCCGAGGAGGTCTCTTCCCGGCTCGTCTTCGCCGACCTCGAGCTCGACGAGGAGACCCGCGAAGTGTTCCGCGGACAGCAGCCGATCGAGCTCACCCCGACGGAGTTCAAGCTGCTGCGGTACCTGATGATGAACCCTCGCAGGGTCCTTTCGAAGGCACAGATCCTGGACCACGTCTGGGAGTACGACTTCGGCGGGGACGCGAACGTCGTGGAGACCTACATCTCCTACCTGCGCAAGAAGATCGACACTCTCGGCCCACCGCTGATCCACACGCTCCGGGGCGCCGGGTACAGCCTGCGGGTCCCCGCGACCACCTAGGCCCGGCCCGTGCCAGCAGCGCGGCGCTTGACCGACCTCGGGACGCTCGTCGGCCGAGCTGGACGGCGGCTCTCGCTGCGGGCGCGACTGCTGCTCGGGCTGCTCGCCGTGGCCGCCGTCGGCCTCATCGTTGCCGACGCGGTGGTGTACAACCAGATCGAGTCGTACCTGAACAACCAGGTCAACATCGAGCTGCGCTCCGGCGCCACGGTAAGCCTGCGCATGCTCGATCGCCCGCTCGGCGCCAATTCCGGAGGACTTCCCCTCGACACCGCAGTGGAGGTCCTTTCGCCCAAGGGCGCTCGCCTCTACGCCGTGCCGGGCAACTTCTCGATCACCGGAACAGCGGCCGGCCTCGTCAAGCGCCCGACGCAGTCCATCTTCGACTCGACCGCCAGCGTGAACGGGACGACCGGGCCCTATCGGGTGATCGTGCAGCCGGTGCTGTACTGTGCCCACGCGCCGTGCTTCGGGGCGGACTACGCGCCGGCAGTCGCGCTCGTCGCCATACCGACGAGCCAGCTCCAGGGCACGCTGAACCGCCTCCAGCTGGTGGAGGTGCTCGTGACCGTCGGGGTGCTCGCCGTGCTGGTCTTCCTCGGCTATCTCGTCGTCCGAGTGGGGATGCGCCCTCTCGTGGCCATCGCGGAGACTGCGGGTGCCATCGCAGCGGGAGATCTGTCGCGGCGCGTCGATCTCGCCGATGACCGGACCGAGGTGGGGCGCCTCGGGGCTGCGCTGAACGCCATGCTCGCCAAGATCGAACGGGCCTTCTCGGTGCAGCGCGCCTCGGAGGAACGGTTGCGCCAGTTCCTGGCCGACGCCTCTCACGAGCTCCGGACCCCGGTCACCTCGATCCGCGGTTACGCCGAGCTGTTCCGACGAGGGGCCGCCAATCGACCCGAGGACCTCGCCCTTGCGATGCGCAGGATCGAGGACGAGTCGATCCGCATGGGGGTCCTCGTCGAAGATCTCCTGCTGCTGGCACGGCTCGACCAGGGCCGCCCGCTCGAGGCCGAGCCCGTTGACCTGGCCGGCCTGGCGATCGACGCCGCCGCGGACGCCCAGGTCGTCGCGCCGGACCGGGACATCACCGTGGACGCGGACAGCGCGGTGACCGTCATCGGCGACGAGCAGCGGCTGCGCCAGGTGGTGGGCAACCTGGTCCAGAACGCGCTGCGGCACACGCCGGCCGGAACCCCAGTCACCGTGGGCGTCTCGGCGACCACCCAGGGGGCCTGCCTCATCGTGCGCGACGAGGGCCCCGGGCTGACCTCCGAGCAGGCGGAGCGGGTATTCGAACGCTTCTATCGAGCGGATCCCTCCCGCACCCGCGGCAGCGGCGGCTCAGGGCTCGGACTGTCGATCGTCGCGTCCATCGCCCTCGCCCACGGTGGGAAAGCCCGCGTCGAAAGCGAGCCTGGCCGAGGGGCCACCTTTGTCGTGGAGCTCCCGCTCGGGCCCTCCGCCAACGGCACGGCAAACGCAGCCGCACCGCAGAGCGACGGCCACTTCGGCTGAGTAGGAGCCCGCCCGTCTATTCGAGGTGGGCGGTGTCGTTGAAGCGACGCAGCGACCATCGCTCGGACGACACCACGATGGTCGAGATCGACGCGTTGTCGCCTCCGACGAAGGCGAAGGGACTCGCCCCGGTGCTCTGAGAGAGCACCGCCGAGATGGACACGGCGTGCGCCACCACGACGACGAGCTCGTCGGCGTGGCGCTCGGCGATCCTTCGGATCGCCGAGCCGGTCCGCTCGAACAGGGCCTGATTGCCCTCCCCGCCCGGGATCAGGTCCCAGCGCTCCTGGCGGAAGACCTCCGCCGCGAGCGGATCCTTCTCGGCGATCTTCTTGCGGTAGAGGCCCCCCTCCCATTCGCCCATGTTGATCTCGACCATCCCCGGCTCCACCTTGGCCTTGATCCCGAGCCGCGACAGCAGCGGCGCGGCGGTCTCCTCGGTGCGCCGGAGAGGCGTGACGTAGCACGCCGCGATCTCGAGCCGGCCGAGCCGCTCGCCGAGCCGTTCCGCCTGCTCCCGACCCTCGGGGGAGAGCTCGGGGTCGCCCCTTCCCTCGACGAGAAGGAACGGCCGCTCGGGATCCGCGATCGCCGACTCGCCGTGTCGGACGAGGAGGATCTCGGTCGAGCCGGGCGGTCGCTCGAATCGAACTTGGCGGTAGGTGCGCGCGGCACCTGGGGGAAGGTCGCTCTGGGACACGGCAATCTCCTAGGTCAACGAGCGCCGCGGGCGCAAGACGCCCTCGGCGTTCGCGGCAGCGCCGCAACGGTCAGGCAAGACGCTCCAGGACGACCTCGACCTCGAGCTCGAGCAGCGCTCCTCCCTGGTAGATGCCGATGAACGGGGCGACGTCGGAGTAGTCCCGGCCATGTGCCACCGTCACGTGGCGCTCCCCGACCGGATCCCCGTTCGTCGGGTCGAGCGGCCACCACCGCCCGAGCCAGGCTTCGACCCAGGCATGGCTCGCGGCGGACACCCGCTCGCCGACGACCGCCGCCTTTTTCGGATGCAGGTAGCCCGAGGTGTACCGAGCGGGGATGCCCACCTGGCGCAGCAGCGCCACGGTGAGGTGGGCAAAGTCCTGACAGACCCCCGAGCCCTGGGCCCACGCCTGCAGGGCCGAGGTCGTCACCGCGGTCGTGCCCGCCTCATAGCGCAGGTGGGAACGGACGAGCTCGCCGATGCGCCGGACGGCCTCGGCGGGCGTGGCGCCCTCGGCAGCTCCCCGGGCGAGCCCGGCGAGGTTCGGGTTGAACGGGGCGTACGCGGTGGGCACGAGGAGCTCGGCGAATCGGTCGGCGACGTCCTCGTCTCGCAGCGCGGACCAGTCCGGGCCGTCCTCGGGCAATGGGGCTGGGGCGCTCGTCTCGACGACCGAGCGGGCGACCACCTCCAGCGCCTCGTGGGGGACCTGGACGTCGAAGGACTGGACGACCGTTCCCCAGTAGTCGCGGTAGGTGAACACGGCGGCGGCTGGTTCCAGCAACAGCTCGCTCTCGAGCACCCGCTGACGCTCCGACGCCTTCGGGGTCATGCGCAGCTCGTTGTAGGACGAGAGCGCCCGTGTGCCATAGCGGTAGTGGGAGCGATGCGTCGTGCCGACCCGCCAGCTCACGCGCCGCCCTCCTCGACGAGCTGCAGCCGCTCGGTGCGCCACGCGTGGGCGACGCCCTCGTGGAAGTAGCGGGCGGCGACGGCTCCGCCGACCTCCGAGCACGTTCGCTCGATCCCCGCAAGCATGCGCGGCAGGCTCTGGAGGATCTCCTCGAGGGTGCGGTACTCGAGCTCGGCGCGGGCGCGGCCGAGTGCGCGGGTGGCCGCGTCGCTTGAGCCTCGCCGGCCGTGGTCCTCGTCGAGCACCGCCAGGCACTGCTCAGCCGTAGCGAGGGCGCTCCAGGCGCTTCTCGGGAAGAGCCGATCGAGGAGGAGGAACTCGAGGACCCGTTCGCGTTCGACGGCGCCCCGGTGCACCCGCAGGAAGGCCTCATGCGCTGAGCAGCAGCGAAGGGTCGTGAACCAGGCGGAGGTGGAGCTGGGAAGGCTCGTGCGCACCGCCAGCAGGCGGGCCAGCATGTCGGCCCGCTCGAGGCTGCGGCCGAGAACGAGGAACTGGAAGCCATGGTCGCGGCTCATGGTCCCCTCGACGATGCCGGTGGCAATGGCTACCCGGTCCTTCACGAAGCGGGCGAAACGGAAGAAGGCGTGCGGCCCGAGGGCCTTCGTCGTGAGCGTCCGCTGGGCCAGCCCGACGTGGGTTGCGTTCAGGCACTCCCACAGCTCGGAGGCGAGCGCCTCACGGATGCCGCGGGCGTTCTCGCGCGCCGCCGACAGCGAGGACACGATCGAGCTCGGCTGGGTGCGGTCGAAGGCGAGCACGGCGGTCGCCCGGGCGAGCGAGAGGTTCTCGGCCGGTGCGGGGATGCCCATCACCGAGAGCAGCACCCGGGAGGCGGCTGCCTCGTCGCTGTTGACGTCCTCGAGCAGCTGGTGGATCTGCACGTCGAGGAGCCGGGCAGTGGCGTCCGCGCGTTCCAGGTAACGCCCCATCCAGAACAGCGACTCGGCGATCCGGCTCAGCACGTGCGGGCCTGCTGCTGCTGTTGCTCCTGGCCGTTCGACGCTCCCGGGCCGACCTGGGGACCCGCGTCGAATGGGTGCGAGGAGTGCGAGAGGATCGGCTCGGGCGCTGAAGTGGCCGGCTCTGGCGCCTCGGATTGCGGGTCCGCCAGCACCCAGGTGTCCTTCGATCCCCCGCCCTGGCTGGAGTTGACGACGAGGCTGCCTTTCGGCAATGCGACCCGGGTCAGCCCGCCCGGGACGACCCAGACCGTGCGACCGTCGTTCACGGCAAAGGGCCGCAGGTCCACGTGACGGGGTTCGAGGTTCCCGCCGACCTTGGTGGGAACCGTCGACAGGCCGACGACCTCCTGGGCGATCCAGCTGCGCGGGCTCGCCTTCACCGCTGCGGCTAGCGTCACGAGCTCTTCGTCGGTCGCGTGCGGGCCGATCACGAGGCCGTAGCCCCCCGAGCCGTCGACGGGCTTGAGGACCAGCTGGTCGATGCGCTCGAGCACCTCGGCGAGGGTGTCCGGCTCCTCGAGGCGGTAGGTGGCCACGTTCGGGAGCACGGGCTGCTCCCCGAGGTAGTACTCGATGAGCGCCGGCACGTAGGTGTACACGAGCTTGTCGTCCGCCACCCCGTTGCCGACGGCGTTGGCGATCGTCACGTTGCCGGCCCGCGCGGCGTTGACCAGGCCGGCGCAACCGAGTATCGAGTTGCTGCGGAACTGCACCGGGTCGAGGAAGTCGTCGTCGACGCGCCGGTACACCACGTCGACGCGTTCCTCACCGGCGGTGGTGAGCATGAACAGCACGTTGTCACGACAGACGAGGTCGCGACCCTCGACGAGCTCCACGCCCATCTGGCGGGCGAGGAAGGTGTGCTCGAAGTACGCGGAGTTGTGGACCCCCGGTGTGAGCACCACCACACGAGGCGCCCCCGAGCGGCCCCGAGGGGAGGCTGCCTCAAGGGCGCTGAGGAGCTGGGCGGGATAGTCGGCAACCGGGCGAACCCGATGGCTGGCGAACAGCTCGGGAAAGATACGTCCCATTGTCCGACGGTTCTCCATCACATAGGAGACTCCCGAGGGGATGCGGACGTTGTCCTCGAGGACTCGGAACTCGCCCTTCTCATCGCGCACGAGGTCGATCCCTGCCACGTGGATTCGGACCCCGTTGGCCGGCGCGATGCCGGCCGCGGCCCGGTGGAAGTGGCGTGCGGTGGCGACCACGCGGCGGGGGACGACCCGGTCTGCGAAGACCTGGCCCCGCCCGTAGATGTCCGCGAGGAAGGCCTCGAGGGCACGCACGCGCTGGGCTACCCCCCGTTCGATCACCGACCACTCCTGTGCCGAGACCAGCCGGGGAACTGGATCGAGGGGAAAGGGTCGTTCCTCGCCGGCGAGCGAGAAGGTGACGCCCCGGTCGCGAAAGGACCGGTCGCGCTCCGCACAACGGTCCTCGAGGTCCTGGGAGGACAGCGAGCGGAGCGTTGCGTGCAGGTCGCTCGCAACCTGACGGGCGGCGCCCGATTCGAGGAACATCTCGTCCCACACCGGGCCGACCTCATAGCGGGCGAAGAGGTCGGTCACCGGTTCCATTCGTAGCAAGGTCGTGTTTCGGGAGGATTTCGGTCGGGGCGGCCCCTCATCCGGTGGTCCAGGCGGCGAGCCGTGCGAGGAGCTCGGAGATACTGCCAGATTGCTGGTAGATGCGCCGCTGGCGGTCTGCCCCGTTTCCGTCTTCTAGCACCTGGCTGGCGAGGGCCCCCACCTCCTCGGCGTCTCCGTGGGCTGCCAGTGCGTCCCCCAGGTACTCGAGCAAGTCCTCGACGGCGCGGCCCGCTGGTACTGGAGCACCATCGAGCGGGTCCACCAGCACGCCGCCGAGTCCGCTGCGCGCGGCCCGCCAGTGCGCGGCCCGCAGCAGCTCGGGCCGTAGCTCCGGAGCTGGCTTTGTCGACTCCGCTGCCTCCGCCGCGCACGTTGCCGCGAGCGCTCGCACGAGCCCGGCGACGAGGACGGCGTCGTCCACGGTGAGGCCCACATCGCTCACTCGGAACTCGAGCGTCGGATACCGCCCGGAGGGTCGCACGTCCCAGTAGGCCATCTTCTCGTCGACGATGACGCCGGACGACACGAGCCGGCCCACGAGTGCGTCGTACTCGGCGCGCGAGGCGAAGGCGGCTGGCGGACCGGCGGTTGGCCAGCGCGCCCAGATCTCGGTCCGGAACGAGGCGTAGCCCGTGTCCCGGCCCTCCGAGAAGGGCGAGTTTGCCGTGAGGGCGAGCAGCACGTGCAGGTACCGCCGGACCCGGTTCATCGTCTCAACTGCCAGATCGGGATCGGGGATGCCCACGTGGACGTGGCAGCCGCAGATCAGCTGGGCCCGTGCGAGCTCGGCGTAGGAGCTGGCCATTTCCGCGTACCGGGCGTCCGCGGTGATGCGCCGTCCCGGAGGGCCTGCGTCGCCCGGGAACGTGCCAGAGGCGACGAGCCTTCCCCCGTGGGCTTGCGCCGCGTCGGCGAGCTGGCGTCGCAAGCGCGTGAGCTCTTGGCGCACTTCGCCGAGCGAGGTGGAGGTCGGGGTGGCGAGCTCGATCTGGGCCCGATGCAGCTCGGACTGGGCCGCCTCTCCTGCCGTTGCCTGAGCGGCCGGGAGCACCCGGTCGATGCCGGCCATCGGCGCCGCGCTCTCGGCGTCGACGAGGAGGAACTCCTCCTCCACGCCGAGGGTGAGCGGTGCTCGGAGTAGTTGGTGGCTCACCGGCGGGCGGGCTCGGGACCCGTCCTCGCGCTCGCCCGCTCGACCACCCACGCGAACAGCTCACGGCTGCCCGGGCTCGAGAGGATCAGCTCTGGGTGCCACTGGACCCCGAGCAGGTCCTCGTCGGGGTGTTCCGTACCCTCGATCACGCCGTCCCTGGCCCAGGCGGAGGCGACGAGGCCCCCTGCCAGATGCTGGACGGCCTGGTGGTGCACGGAGTTGACCGAGAGGTGCATCCGGCCCAGGACCTTTGACAATCGGCTGCCCGGCGCCACTTGGACCTCGTGGACCAACGCGTCTCGCCGGTCCAGGTACAGGTGCTGCAGGCTCGTCACCTCGGGCAGGTGCTGGATCAAGCTTCCTCCGAGGGCGACCGTGAGGAGCTGCAACCCGCGGCAGATGCCGAGTACCGGCAGCTCCCGAGCACGCGCAGCAGCGACGAGTGCGAGCTCGCCGGCGTCACGGGAGGGGTCGACCCCGCTCGTCTCGGCCGCCTGCGCGCTCGCGTAACGAGAGGGAGCGACGTCGCCACCGCCGGTGAGCAGCACGCCGTCGAGGGACTCCGCGATCCGATCAGGGTCGGTCTGCTCCAGGGCGGGAAGCAGCAACGGCACCCCTCCCGCGTCGGCCACGGCCTGCGCGTACTGATGGGCGACGGCGTCGAGCACGCGTCCGTTCTCGCCGAGGCGACCGATGGCGCAGCCGATGCGAGGCCGGCTCATTGCCGTTGGTCTCCGATCCGCGCCGCTGAGGTCCTAGCGTGTTGTCTGTGGAGCGCCCGGGGGACTCGAGCACGAGCGGGTCCCGGGCGGACGAGGACCCCGACGAGACCCCGCTCCAGCGGGCGCGTCGCAACTTCTCGGAGCTGGTCCAGGAGCTTCGCGTCGCAGGCCTGGGCATCCAGGTGCTGTTCGGCTTCCTGCTGGCGCTCCCGTTCAATCAAAAGTTCTCCACGTTGTCCGGCGTCCAGCATGGCCTCTACGTAACCACGCTCATCTTGTCGGCGTTCGCCACGGCGTTCCTCGGGGCTCCGGTGGCTTACCACCGGATCGTCTTCCGCCAACACGAGAAGGAGCGACTCGTTCGCCTCTCGAACGGCCTCGTGATCGCCGGCCTCGCCTGCGTGGCCCTTGCGGTGTCCTGCGCCGTGGCCCTCATCGTGAGCGTGGTCGACCGCGGTTGGGAGGTTCCGCTGCTGACTTCGCTGGTCTTTGGGAGCTTCCTGTCACTGTGGCTTCTCCTGCCACTGATCAGCCGTATCGAGAGACCAGAGGACGAGTGAGCCCCAGCCTAGGGCCTCGTTTCCGGCGCCGAGCCGCTCGGCCGGGTGCCCGCCCGGCCGCCGGAAACCAGATGTTCACCGATCGGTCCTTGACGAAGTGCATTTTCACCGCCCATCGTGTGAGCTTCGCGAGCGGCCTCGGGACCGGCGCCGGGGGTCAGGAGGATAAGTGACCGTCACAGTCGATCCGCCCATCGGGGAGCTCCCCGAGCAGGACCGGCCCTTTCACGTCGAGCAGCACGGCATCGATTTCATCCCGGAGTCAGAGCGCTGGGCGACGCCGCGCGACGTGGGGATGATGTGGGCGGGCGCCAGCGTCCAGATCGAGTACTTCATCTACGGGGCCATCCTGATGACCTTTGGGTTCACCTTCTGGCAGGCCCTGAGCATCATCGTCCTCGGCAATATCTCCTACTTACTGTTGGCGCTGTGCTCGCTGCAAGGTCCCCAGGCCGGCACCACGGTGTTCGGTATCAACCGTGCCAGCTTCGGTCCGAACGGGTCGCGGTTGATCGCCCTGTTCAACTGGCTGACCCAGATCGGTTTCGAGGTCGAAGGCCTGATCCTGATCGTCGGGGCAGGGCTCGTCCTCTCCTTGAAGGCGGGATTCTCCCCGGGTGACCCCGCGAAGGTCATCTTCGTGCTCGTCGCCGTGCTCATCCAGGGCGTACTTCCCTTCCTAGGTCACGCCTCGATCGTGAAGACCCTGCGGATGCTGGCGATTCCCTTTGCCATCTTGTTCGCCGTGCTGCTCGGATTTGCCGCCTCGCACGCCTCGCTGAACGCCGTCCACCACGGGGCGGACTGGCAGACTTACCTCGAGGGGCTGGCCTTCACGATCACCCTCAGCGGCCTCGGCTGGGCGGAGTGCGGCAACGATTTCTCTCGCTACTGTCCGCCGAACGTGTCCCGCCGGGGAATCGTCGGGTGGGTCTTCCTCGGCACCGCATTGCCGGAGATCTTGATCATGACGCTCGGCGCAGCGGTAGGCACCTTCATCAAGGGGCTCGGCACCGGGACGGGTGGGTTCCTTCCCCTCGCCCACCAGAGCGTTATCCCCGGCTGGTTCGTGACGATCTTCCTGTTGTTCTGCATCGTGCAGCTGTTCGCCATCAACAGTCTCGACCTGTACTCCTCGGGGGTCACGCTTCAGGCTCTCGGTGTGCGGGTGCGGCGCTACCAGGCGGTCGTCCTCGACTGTGTCATTGCGCTCGGTGTGACGATGTACGCCATCTTCAGCGTGTCGTTCAGCAAGTACCTGACCGACTTCGTCGACGTGGTGATCGTCTGGATCGCCCCGTGGTCGGCCATCTACCTCGTGGACTGGGCGATGCGGCGCTACCGCTACGACCCGGCCGAACTGCAACGGACGGATTCCTCCAGCATTTACTGGCGAAGTGGCGGCATTCACTGGCCCGGGATCATCGCTCAGGTGGTCGGTATGTTCGCCGCCATCTCGGCCTTGGCAGCCACGTTCCCGCTCCCGCACTGGCTGAATCTCGTCACCTTCCACACCCGGGATTCGGCAGGCTTTGGCGCCGACTTCAGCATCTTCTTCGGCCTCGCGGTCGGTGGGCTCGTCTACCTCGTGCTCGGCTGGTCGAGCGTGCGGGAACAGGTCGCTCGCCAGGAGCGCCCCGTGGTGAGCGAGCGCGAGCTCGTGCACCCTTGAGCTGGATCGGCCCGCTGCTGGACATCGAAGCCGCCCGGTCCTACCTCGAGCTCGCCCTCGAGGAGGCGCGCTCGGGGCTGGCCGAGGGCGGTATCCCGATCGGCGCCGCGCTGTTCCATAGGGACGGCACGCTTCTCGGGCGTGGGCACAACCGACGGGTCCAGGACCAGGACCCCTCGATGCACGCGGAGACGAGCGCGTTCCGCGATGCGGGACGCAGGCGGCACTACGAGGACTGCGTGATGGTGACCACCCTTTCGCCCTGCTGGTACTGCAGCGGCCTCGTTCGCCAGTTCCGTATCGGCGCTGTCATCATCGGGGAGTCCGAGAACTTCGTGGGCGGTCACCACTGGCTGGCCGAAAACGGCGTGGAGATCGTCGAGCTCGACGATCGGGACTGCACCGAGCTGCTCGCCAACTTCATCGCCGAGCACCCCGAGCTCTGGGACGAGGACATCGGCGAGTGAGTCGGGCTTTGCTCCTTCGCAAGGTGGGGTGTCCGCGGCCGGCTCGTATCCGGTCGTGCCCTGCAAGGACGCTTCATCAGTTCACGGAACCGCTCGAGTTGTCCTAGCTCTTGGCTGGGGGCGGGGAAAGAACCCGTCGTTGACAGCCAAAGCGGCGAAGAGGAAGCTGGGATCGTCCTAGAGGGGTCGCGATGGGGGGACTACATCGTTCGACTGGCCGGCCGCGACTTGGTCGCCCAACAGCGTGCTGTCCTCGTTGCCCCGAGGATGTTCGTCGGCTGGCGGGCCGTTCGGCGCATCCCGCGGTGCGCGAAGCACTGGACGACGTAAAGCGCGATCGACTCGGCAGCGACATGGTCGGTCATTTGCTCGAAGCGTCACCGAGCCCGTGTTACAGCCCGCGCCTTTGAGTACTGATGCGACGACGTGGGACTGGACCTCGGCGAGCGGGTCGAAAGGGCTCTGGGTCCGGCAGTCCTGACCTCGTCGACCAGTGGGAGAAGGAGGCACCGTGTCCACCAATGGACAGAGCGCAGCAGGGGTGTCGGTCCCCGACACCAAGCTGGCGCGGGAAGCGACCGAGGTCGTGCGCGCGTCCACGACCGATCTCGTGTACCACCATTCCCGCCGCGTGTTCTGGTTTGCGACCTTGCAGGGCCGGAACCGCGACCTCAGCTTTGACCCCGAGTTGCTGTACATCGGGGCGATGTTCCACGATCTGGGCCTCAACGAGGAGTTCCGCGGCAGCGGGCGCCGGTTCGAGGTGGACAGCGCTGACGAAGCGCGCCGCTTCCTGCAGCGGCACGGGGTGCCCGAGGACAGCGTTCGTCGCGTGTGGACCGCCATCGCCCTGCACACGACGCCCGGCATCCCCGAGTTCCTGGAGCCTGAGGTCGCCCTGGTCACCGCTGGCGTCGAATATGACGTCCTTGGCATCGGGTACCACGACGTCAGTGACGCAGACCGGGCGGAGATCGTCGCGATGCATCCGCGGCCGGGCTTCAAGCGCGACATTCTCGAGGCCTTCACTGAAGGCATCGCTCCCAAGCCGGAGACGACCTTCGGGAACGTGAAAGCAGACGTGTTGGAGCGCTTCGTACCGGGCTATCAGCGCACCAACTTCGTGGACGTCATCCAACAGTCCGCCTGGCCTGAGTAGACCAGCTGCGACGATTTACGTTGACCCGACGTCGAGACGCGCCTTCCGAAGGGTCAGCCTGAGCCTCGCGGGCCCCTCGGCTGAAGTCGGAGAGGCTCGATCTCGACCGTGGCGGCGAGCCTCTCGGCTTCCTGGCGGCTCGCCAGCGCGCTTCGAGCGCCGTGTCCGGTGACCGACAGCGACGCCGCGGCGACTGCCAGGCGTGCCGCGGCGATGAGGTCCCAGCCCTCACCGAGCGCCACCGCGAGCGCTCCGCAGAAGGTGTCCCCGGCGCCGGTGGCATCGATGGCATCGACCCTCGGGGCCCGCACGTGGGTTGCCGCTCGCGGGCCACCGGAGCGCTCGACGACGAGCGCGCCGAGGGGGCCGAGGGTGACGACCACATCGAACTCGTGGGGGAGGGCCCCGACGAGCTCGGCCGTCTCGTCGAGGTTGTCCGGTGGCGCGCTCCCGGCGAGCAGCCCGAGCTCGGTGCGGTTGGGCACGAGCAGGTCGATCCGCCCGAGCACCTCATCGGGCAAGGTCTGCGCTGGCGCGGGGTTGAGTAGCACAAGCCCATTGGCGGCCGAGACGGCTGCAGCGACGGCGTCGAGAGGGATCTCGAGCTGGACGACCACGACCGATGCCGAGACGACGACCGGGTCTCGCACATCCTCTGGCGACAGCGCACCGTTGGCTCCGGGGTCCACCACGATCGTGTTGTCGCCGCCACGGTCCACATTGATCTGGGCGCTGCCGGTGGGCAGGCCCCGAGTCGTTCGGACGAGCCGCGTGTCGACCCCCCGCTCGGCGAGGTCGCTGCGCATCTTCGCTCCGGCCTCGTCGTCTCCAACCCTTGCCACCATGGCGACGCGGCCCCCCAGCGCTGCTGCGGCGGCGGCCTGATTGCCACCCTTGCCGCCGAAGCCGAACCGCGCGGGCGAGAGCGCGATCACGGTCTCCCCGGCGGAGGGCAGGTGGTCGAGCGCCACGGTGAGGTCGGCGTTGAGGCTGCCGACGACGACCAGCTGGCTCGCGCCGTCGCTCACGGGGCGTGGCCCCGGCGCCGAGGCGTACTCGCGGGGGGACCCGTTGCTCCGAGCGGCGCTTTGCCAGTTCCGCGCGGCGACGCGCCGAATCCGACCGTCTCGTCGGCGGTCCTCTGGAACGGCGGGCGCACGCGCCTTACAGATTGGTCGCAGATGTGGAGAAGATAACCCGGCGCGGGCCGGGCACGTCCGGCCGCGTGGCAGGCCTGGCCGCCCCGGCCGGCACCGATCGTTCGGGCGGCTTGCCCGCGACGGCGCCTGGGGCGCGCACGGTGGCGGCGACGGGTCCCTAAGGTCGGCTCCCGGTGCGTCCGGCGAGGGCCGGACAACAGAGCCCCGTCGCTCTGTCGAGCAAAAGGAGCGCAATATGGCGAACGACCCCTTCTGGCGCCTCCCCACGGTGCCGTCCTTCACCGTCACCAGCACCGATGTCGCCGACGGTCAGCCCTTCGCAGCCGCGCAGACCTCCGGAGCGATGGGCATGCCGGGCGGCCAGGACCGCTCCCCCCAGCTCTCCTGGTCGGGGGCGCCCGAGGGCACCAAGAGCTACGCCGTGACCGTGTTCGACCCGGATGCTCCGACCCAGTCGGGCTTTTGGCACTGGGCCGTGGCGGACATCCCCGCCGGAGTGAGCGAGCTTCCGAGCGGCGCGGGCGACCAGAGCGGCTCGGCGCTCCCAAGCGGCGCGTTCCAGCTTCGCAACGACGCCGGGATGTCCTCGTTCGTCGGGGCTGCCCCTCCGGCGGGCCACGGTGAGCACCGCTACTTCATCGTGGTGCACGCCCTGGACGTCGACTCCCTCGGTGTGTCAAAGGACGCGACTCCGGCATTTCTGGCCTTCAACATCTTCGGCCACACCCTTGCCAGAGCAGTGCTGACGGCCACGGCGGAGACTCCTGCCTGATTTCGAGGCGCCGCTATCTGGGCCTTCCCGCCCGGTGACTTCCTAGGCGAGACGTGCATCTGCGGACGTTGCTGACCGGGGATCGAATTCCCGATTGAAGACGGCGTGCAGCCATGAGCGACTACCGGCGATCGCTCTGCGGTGTCCCGGAGCCGCGGACGGGGAAAGGACGGGCCAAGAGCAGCGCAGGCGACAGAGGGGGAACCACGGCGGCCATGAGGCTCCACGACGCGCGGACCTTCGGCCGCATCGCTCGCCTGCTGGTCGCCCATCGCGACCTGTTCGCCGGGCCCGGGAGCGCCCCCGAGACCACCGAGGCCGCGAGCCCCGCCGAGCACGAGTCGGCGGAACGGCTCGCAGACGCCCTCGAGGCGGAGGGTCCAACGTTCGTCAAGCTGGGCCAGCTGCTGTCGACGAGGGCGGACCTCCTCCCGCCCGTCTACCTCGAGGCGTTGGCCCGCCTGCAGGACCGCGTCGAGCCTTTCCCGGACGACGAGGCGCGCAAGATCTTCGCCACCGAGATCGGCGTGGGGGTCGACGAGGCGTTCTCTTTCTTCGCCGACCGGCCGCTCGCCGCGGCGTCGCTCGGCCAGGTGTACCCGGCGCGCCTTCGCGAGGGCGCCGAAGTTGTGGTCAAGATCCAGCGCCCCGGGGTGAACGAGCAGGTTCGAGCAGACCTCGCTGCGCTCGGGTCCCTCGCCCGGCTCGTCGACGCCCACAGCGATGCCGGCCGGCGGTTCGGGTTCGCCGACGCTTTCGAGGAGTTCGAGTCGAGCTTTGTCGACGAGCTCGACTACACGAGGGAGGCGGCGAACCTCCGCCGACTGGGCGAGAGCCTGGCCGAGCACCCCTTGGTCGTCGTGCCCCAGCCGGTGCGGGACTTCTCGAACGAGCGGGTGCTCACGATGGAGCGGATCGCCGGCCACAAGGTCACCGACCTGAGCCCGGTGGTGATGCTGGAGGTGGACGGCAAAGCGCTGGCGGAAGCGTTGTACGTGGCTTACCTCGACCAGATCTTCGTCCAAGGCTTCTTCCACGCGGACCCCCATCCGGGCAACGTGCTGCTCACCGAGGACCACCGGCTCGCCCTCGTCGATCTCGGGATGGTCGGCTACCTCGGCGCCCAGATGCGCTCGCAGCTCCTGCGCCTCGTGCTGGCGCTCGGGGACGGCGACGGTGACGCCGTCGCGGACGTCCTTGTCCGGATCGGGACCCGCTTGGAAGAGTTCGACGAGTCCGCCGCCCGACGCCAGGTGGGCGCCACGGTGGCCCGGGCGTCGGGCGGGGGGCAAAAGAGCGACGTCGGCCAGAGCATCATGGCGCTGGCACGGGCGTGCGCCCTATCGGGCCTGCGCCCACCCGCCGAGCTGTCGATGCTGGCGCGCGCCACGATCAGCCTCGAGCGCGTGGTTCGCGTGCTCGACCCGGAGGGCGACCCCGCCGAGGTCCTGCAGCGCCACGCCAGCGACATCCTTCGCGACGAGGGGACTTCCACTCGGAGCGCGCTCGCGTCGGGATTCATCGAGATGAAGGACCTCGTCGAGCACCTTCCCGGTCGGTTGAACCGGCTCGTAGGTGCCCTCTCTCGCGGAGAGATGCGGGTAAAGGTTGACGCCTTTGACGAGGTCGAGCTGTTGCGCGGTCTGCAGCGGATCGCCAACCGAGTGGCGATGGGGGTGGTCATCGCGGCGCTCGTCCTTGCCGCGGCCGTGTTTGCCGTCGCGCCCACGTCCTCGCGGGTGCTCGGCTATCCCCCGCTCGCGCTCGCCTTCCTGTTGCTCGCCGGGGTGCTCTGCGTCGGGTTCCTCGCCACGATCCTCAATGCAGACGGCAAGCTGAAGCGCCGGCGCCGGCGGTGAGCGCTCGGCGGCGCTCTGGTCAGCCGCACGCCGCGACCTATGCGGCCGCGTCGCGCCGTTCGGCATGCAGCGGCGCCCAGGCGGTCGCCGCGAGGCTCGTCGAGGAGCGCTTGGATGCCCACAGGCACAGCGCCAAAAGTGCGACGACCGGTCCCGAGCCCGGATCGGTCGCTCCGCTGCCCAGCATTCCGAGCAGGCCGTTCGAGAAGATCCCCCCGAGGTCCTGGCCGACGACGCCGTAGAAGAGGGCGACGGCAATCCCAGCGACGAGGGCGACCGTTCGCGTCCGCCGCCCGAGGATCCCGAGCCCGATGGCGCCCTGGACCACTCCCGCGCACGCGGCAAACAGCACGCCGTGAGCTCCGACCAGGTTGCCAACGGAGTGGTTGATGGCGACGAGCCATCCGGGCTCGCCATTGCCGGCGTTGTAGATGGCACT
>JAODBN010000397.1 GCA_025463965.1 Acidimicrobiaceae bacterium | reverse complement strand
CGCCGGGGGGACCGTGCTCGACTGCCGGAGCCTGGATCGGGTGCTGGACGCTGACCCCGCTGCTGGGACCGTGCGAGTAGAGGCCGGCATCTCGCTCGCCGGGCTGCTCGCCTTCGCACTCCCCCGGGGCCTGTTCCTCCCGGTGAGCCCGGGCACGAGCCAGGTCAGCGTGGGCGGGGCCATCGCCGCCGATGTGCACGGAAAGAACCACCACCGCGACGGGACCTTCGGGGCCCACGTCGAGGCGATGCGACTGTTGGGTCCTGGCGGCGAGCGGTCCCTCGATCCCAGGGGAACGCCCGAGGCGTTCTGGGCGAGCGTGGGGGGCATGGGGCTTACCGGCATCCTCACCGAGGCGACGGTCCGCCTCCAGCCCGTGGAGACGTCCTCGATGGTGGTGACGACCCGGCGTGCCGACGACCTCGAGTCCTGCATGGCTGTCCTCTCCGAGGAGGACGAGTCGACCCGCTACTCGGTCGCCTGGGTGGACGCGGCCGCCCGCGGCGCGCGGCTCGGGCGCTCGGTGGTGACCCTGGGCGATCACGCCCGACTCGACGAGCTTTCGAAAAAGGCCCGGCGCGACCCCCTGGCGGTTCGCCTCGGGCCTCGCCTGTCGGTCCCCATCGTGCCGCCGGTGAACCTCGTCACCCCGATGACCGTCGCAGCCTTCAACGAGGCCTTCTTCCGCCGGGCACCGAGAACGCGCGCCGGGGAGATCCAGCACTTCACGAGCTTCTTCTATCCCCTCGACGTGGCCGCCCACTGGAACCGCCTGTACGGGCCGCGTGGCTTCACCCAGTACCAATTCGTCGTGCCGTTCTCCGAGAGCGCCACCGTTCGAAGCGCCCTCGAGCTCCTGCAGAAGGCGGGCGCGCCCTCCTCGCTCGCGGTCCTCAAGCGCTTCGGGCCGAGCGACCCGGCGCCCCTGTCGTTCCCCGACTCCGGCTGGACCCTGGCGCTCGACCTGGCCCTCGGCACTCCGGGCTTGCCCGAGGCGCTCGACGAGCTCGACGCGCTCGTCGCCGGGGCGGGCGGGCGCGTCTACCTCGCCAAGGACGGGCGGCTGCGCCCCGAGCTGCTGGCGGCGATGTACCCTCGCCTCGACCAATGGCGCCACACCCGTTCCCAGCTCGATCCCGAGGGCTGCTTCGTCTCCGACCTGGCCCGACGCGTCGGGCTCGTCGCCTGAACGCGTGCGGCCCCGGGCGAGTATGAACGACGTGACCGGCATGCCGGCGAGCGCCGTCGTCCTCGGCGGTGGATCGGACCTCGCCCGCGCGGTGCTCGCCCGCCTCGCCCCCCGCCGCCTGGAGCGGGTGGTGCTCGCCGGGCGTGACGCCTTGGCGCTCGCCCCGGTCGCAGACGAGCTACGCGCCCTCGGGGTCGACTCCGTCGAGATCGTCCACTTCGACGCTCGGGAGGTCGCCAAGCACAAGGAGCTCGCCGCCGAGTGCTTCAAGATGCTCGGGGAGGTCGATCTTGTGCTCGTCGCCGCCGGGGCGCTCATCGAGGGAGCGCTCGCCGAGCTCGATCCGGCCGAGGTCGCCGCGGGGATCGAGACGAACTTCTCCGGGCCGGCCGCGGCGGTGCTCGCCTTCGCGCAGCTAATGGCCCGACAGGGGCAAGGCAGGATAGTCGTGTTCTCCTCGGTGGCCGGGATGCGGGTCCGCCGGGCGAACTTCGCCTACGGCGCGGCCAAGGCAGGTCTCGACGGTTTCTGCCAGGGGCTGGGGGACGCCCTCGCGGGCTCGGGCGTGCGCGTGAGCGTGGTCCGCCCCGGCTTTGTGGCCACGAAGATGACGGCGGGGATGAAGCCTCAACCGTTCGCGGCCACCGCGGCCAAGGTGGGTGACGCCGTCGTGCGCTCCCTCGAGACAGGCGCAGAGATCTCCTACGTCCCGGGTTTCTTGGGCCCGATCTTCGTGCTCTTGCGCTTGCTGCCGCGCGCAGTTTGGCGGCGGATGCCCTCCTGAGGGTGCCGCCCGAGCAATCGGGTGCTCCGCCCGGCTCTGGCCTTTCCGAGGCCGGCCCGGCGAGGACCTACTTGGCGCCCCGGAAGAAGGCCGACAGCGGAGTGGCGCTCTTGGCGTTGCCGAGCAGCGGAAGCCCGAAGGCGTCCTCAACCGTGGCGAGCAGGCTGTAGTGGCTGTAGGGGGTGGCGACGCGCGTCCCGGCGTGCACGCCGGGGGCGACGACGAGGGTCATGACCCGGCCGCCGCCGCCAGAGGACACGACGTGGCCGGACGAGGTCACCGCCGCGTTGTCGCCGCCCTCGGACTCGTCCCAGGTGACGATGAGCGCTCCGCCGTCGTGCCAGGCGGCGCTGCGCGTCACCGACGCCACGTAGCTGGTGAGCCACGCGGCCGCGGAGCTCGCCGGGCAGTCATGGCCGTCGTTGCACAGGTTCGGCGTGACCCAGACAAAGGCGGGGACCTTTGAGGCCGGGCCACTGAGGAGCCCGGAGAGCGCCGGGTAGGGCTGGATGTGGGAGCACAGCGAGCGACTCGAGCGCACATTGTCGTAGTACATGAACGGATCGTGCTTGCCGGCGTAGTCCACGCCTCCGTAGGAATTGAGGTAGCACGAGCTCGGGATGCCCTGGATGTACGCGTCGTAGGACACGTGAGCCGCCGACAGCTGGCTGAACAGGTTCGGCGCGCCCACGTAGCAGGTCGTGCAGTCGCTCGTGATGCCCCACGTGCTCCCGCTCGTCAGTCCGATGTAGTTGGGAAGGCTCGGGTGCGAGACGGCGTAGTAGTCCGTGGCCAGGCCGTAGCGGCTCGCCAGGCTGGTGAGCCCCGGCGTGGCCATGGCGCTTCCGTAGCCAAGGTTCTCCATCACCACGACGAACAGGTGGCGAAAGGCCGGTACGCCGCTGCGAGCGGC
>JAODBN010000379.1 GCA_025463965.1 Acidimicrobiaceae bacterium | reverse complement strand
CTCGAGGAGGGGCCCAACCCCAGCTCGGCGGAGGAAGGACACGTGGATACGGAGCCCTCGAACCCGGAGTTGATCGACCAGATCCGTCGCCATGTAAAACGGCTGCGGCGACGCCCGGCGGAGGGATTCTCCTCCGATCAGCTGCTCGACGTCCTCCACCGCCTCGAGAAGCTCACCGGTCCGATCGACGAGCCCGAGGACGGTTCTGGCTTTGTCGATGAGTGGCGAGCCGAGGCAAAGGGCCGCGGGATACCGCTTCCTCCCGGTCGATGCGCGCTCAGCGATGACGGCTACCACCGAATGTTCGAAGGGTCCTGCACCCTGTGCGGAGAGCCGGCCACCTTTGAGTCCTTAGATACCGGCCTTGCCTGAAAGCCTTCCCGTCGGCCAGGCGCGCCGCAACTGGCCGAGAAGCCGCCATCCCGTTACCGTGCGCCCGGGTCGGCGTGACGGACCAGGTCGCGCCGAGAGGCGTTGACGAAAAGGGGTGGATCGCCATGAAGGACCTCGTCAACAAGGTGGCCGTCGTCACCGGTGGTGCGAGCGGCATCGGCTTCGCGATGGCGGAGCGATTCCTGCACGAGCAGATGAAGGTTGTGATCGCGGATGTCGACGCCGACGCACTGAACGAGGCGACGGCGCGCCTTGGCGGCGACTCGAGTCGGGTCCTCGGGGTGCAGACCGATGTCTCAATCGCGGAGGAGGTGGACCGCCTTGCAGCGCGAGTCATCGAGCACTTCGGCGGTGTACAGGTGCTGTGCAACAACTGCGGCATCACCGCGTATAACTTCGCGACCTGGGAGACGCCACTCAAGACCTGGGAATGGGTGATCGGAACCAATCTTTGGGGCCTCATCCACGGCCTGCGATCCTTTGTCCCGCTGATGCTCGAGGCCGATGAGGGCCACATCGTCAACACCGCATCAGGAGCGGCGCTGCTCGGCGTGCCCTTTCTCGGGGCCTACAGCGCCACCAAACATTCGGTGCTCGCCATCTCCGAGGCGTGCCAACGCGAGCTCGCGGCGATGGGCTCGAAGGTGAAGGTCTCGGTTGTCTGTCCCGCCCGTACGACGACGCGCTTCAGCGAGGCTGGCCGCTCCTGGCCGGATCGCCTCGGCGAGCCGCAGATCCGCGGTTCGGCCTCGACTCGCCTCGACAAAGAGGCAACGGCGACGGGATGGCTGAACGGACGGTGGCAACACGAGTTCGTCGCCGGCGAAGAGGTCCCGCCGAGCTTTATCGCCAACAAGGTCTTCGAGGCGATCGAGAACGAACGGTTCCTCGTCGTCGCCTCGCTCGAGAAGGCGACGATGACAATCGCGCGCCGGATGCTCGAGCTCGCCGGCAAGGCGCCGACCGAGACGGGTTGATACACCGTCTCTGAATCCCGCACTCCCTGGCGAAGGCCGGTCAGGGTGAGTGCTCGAGGAATAGCGCTCGAGTCCGGAGGTGGAGATGGCGCGCTTTGTTGGTGGCGAACTGCAGGCCGAGTTCATGAAGCGGGTGCGCGGGGTCGATTCCGACCGCTGCCTGGTCATTCCGGTCGATGTCGGCAAGACGATGGCGATGAGCCTGGTCGCCGACCACTACGGCGAGATCGTCGTCGATCCGTTCGAGTTCGATCTCACCGAGTCCGGAGTGACCACGCTGATCAAGGCAATTGCCGCTGCGGAGCGCTCCCGATCGGCGGTCGTCACGCGTGTCGGGGTCGAAGCGGCGGGTCACTACCACCGAACAGTGGTCGCCCGGTTGAGGAGCGCCGGCCTCGAGGTGGTGGAGCTCAACCCCGGCGCCGTGAAGCAGGCTCGGGCACAGCAGTTGCTGCGCGCACTGAAGAGCGATGCCCGTGATCTCGGCGCGATGGCCGAGCTGCTCATTCGTGGCGCGGGCCGTCCACCCGAACAACGTGACGAGGCCCTTGCCACCCAGGTGGCGTGGACGGCGCACCGTCGCCGGAAGGTGAGGGTCCGCACTGCGCTCATCAACCAGGTGCTCGGTCAGCTCGATCTCCTCTTCCCCGGCCTGCAGGACTGCTTCACCACCGGTGTGCTCACGACCAAGGCCGGTCGCGTCATCGTGCGAGATCTCGTCGAACCGGCGCGCATCAGGCGTCTCGGCGAAGAGGGGCTCCGTCGCTTCGTGCAGCGAAGAGGCGTCCTGATGACGCGTCCGAAAGCCGCCAGCGTCACTGCTGCAGCCCGCAATGCGCTCGGCCTTTCTGCAGAAGAGCTGGCGGCGAGACGCACCGTGTTCGCGGCCGACATCGTGCTGCTCGACTACCTCGACACCATGATCGACGAGGCCGACCAGCAGCTGTCCGCGGTGCTCGGCGACACGCCGGCCGCGATCCTCACCACGCTTCCGGGCATCTCGATCGTGCGCGCGTCGAACTACGGCGCCGAGATCGGGGACCCTTGGCGCTTCCGCAACGCCGAGAGCGCGTATCGCTTCTCCGGTCTCGTGCCCGCCTCCTACGAATCGGCGGGGAAGGCCCGCTCCGGCCAGCACATCTCGCGGGAGGGCTCGGTGGAGCTACGCGAAGCGATCATCGAGCTCGGGAAGGGTCTCTCCCAGTTCGACCCGGAGTTCGCCTCCTACAAGCGACGGCTCGTCGCCGACGGCAAGAGGCGGAGCATCGCGTTGGTCGCCGTCGGGCACCGGGCGCATCGTCTCGCCTTTGCGATGTTGCGATCCCAGCGTCCTTATGACGAGGGCCGCTGGGCAGCATCAGTGGCAACAGGCAGGTCCGTCATGGCGCAGGCCCCGAACGGGGTCCACCAGGACGACGTGACCTGCCTGTCGCCGACCACCACCTTCTCCGACCGGCTGATCGCACACAAGCGCGCACCGTTCGGCTGAGGCGCTCGGCGGCAGGGGTCCGGACCGACGTCGATCGGGTTAAGCGGCCTTCGGGACCGCGTCGCTAACAAGACGCCGGACCCCTCCCACCGAGCGAGTGCGAACGCGGTTGTCTGCGCCGAATATCGAGCGCGCGTACGTCAACGTGCACCGCAGGGATGTCGCCGAGATCCTCCGCCGACGCGAGGCGAAACTGGCCCCAGAACGGGGCCTTATCTCGTCGCGCCTTCAGACGCGGTTGACAAACGGGACAGTTGTTAGCGCCCTTTGTGGTCGAGCATTGTTCGCGGATGACATACATCGTGCAATGCAACTCGCAGGTCAACGGCGCGAATGGTCGCCAATCGCTCGGGCAGCCGGTAGACATCGACGGTGACGCCAAACTAAAGAAAGAGGTGATTCCCTCCCGGAAATCCCCTCTCGGCTGGTACTTCTCCTAGTGGCGGGGGCCCAATATTCGCGTTAACTACTACCGATCTACCTGCGGTAATGCTCGAAGCCACTCTTCCACTCACAGCCTAAGAGCATCCCCACGCTCACGAGACACCCGACTCCTCTGGCTGCAAACCCTGCTACTTGACATCTACGTTCCGTACTGCCATTGTGAGTACATGAGTACAACAAAGGACGACCGGCTTCAGATCAGGGTCGCTCCCGAGCGCAAGCGGGCTCTTGAGGAAGCGGCGGAGACCTCCCATCTAACGATCTCCGCTTTTGTCCTGCAGGCTGCGGAGATGCGGGCGGACGAAGTCCTGTTAGATCGGGACGCCGTGCGCCTTACAGCGAGCGCCGCCAAGGCGTTCGCTGAGGCGCTCGCCCATCCCGCCGAGGTCAACGAGCGGCTCGCGAGCGCCCTGAGACGGCCACGGAAGTTCGCCTGGATTGACTGAACTTCGGCGGCCGGAGCTGCTGGACACGGCACGGCACAACCGAGGCGACTTCACTTGCGGCGACCCGACGCTCGACGACTGGTTGCGACGTTACGCCGGACAGAACCGTCGCGGGAATACTGCCGCCACGTGGGTCGTGACAGACGAGCACGACGCGGTGGTCGCGTACGCGTCCTTGTCCATGACAGGTGTGGACCTCTCAACCGCACCTCCGTCAATCGCGAAACAGTCGCCTCAACCTGTCCCCGCACTCCTGCTCGGCCGCCTCGCGGTCGACCATCGCCATGCCGGACTCGGGGTCGGTACGGCCCTCGTCGCTCACGTG
>JAODBN010000210.1 GCA_025463965.1 Acidimicrobiaceae bacterium | reverse complement strand
AAGAGCGAATCTGCGTCGCGGCGGCCGAGCCCGGGAGCGGGCTGCTCGACACCGTGCCGGTGGGCGCGGTGCTTCCCCTCCAGCTCGGCAGCGCGGGCAAGGTGCTTCTCGCCTACGACCCCGACTACCGGGGCCGCCGACCGGCGAGAGCAGAGCTGTCGGCGATCCGGCACGCGGGATGGGCTGCCAGCTCGGAGGAACGCGAGACCGGCGTGGCGAGCGTCAGCGTGCCCGTGCTCGACGGCGACCGGATTCTCGGCGCGCTGAGCATCAGCGGCCCCGCGCAGCGCTTCGACCAGGTTGCCACCCGTCGCTTCGTCCCCGAGCTGCTCGAGGCGGCTCGGCGTCTCGCCGAGGACGCGCTCGGCCAACCGCTCTGACCACTATGTGATCTAGTCGTCTCACCATTTGGACGCTACGCTGTCCAAATGGAGCGGCATGGCCAGGCCGCTTCGCCAAAGCGGTGGATCGCCCTCGGGCTCGGAACGTTTGCACAGCTGACCAGCTGCTCCTTCCTGTACGGGCTGCCCTTCCTGATCCCCGAGATGCGTTCGCGGGCGCACCTTTCCCTCGCCGCAGCGGGCTGGGTCGTGGCGGCGCCCTCCTTCGGGCTCGTCGCGACGCTTGTTCTGTGGGGGGCGCTCGCCGATCGACACGGCGAGCGCCACGTGATCGCCATCGGGCTGACGCTGGCCGGGGCGCTCGTGTGCCTGGCCCCGCTGACCACCGGCACGCTCTCGTTCGGGATCGACGTCGGTGTGGCGGGGGCCGCAGCAGGCTCGGTGAACGCGGCGAGCGGGCGCCTGGTGATGGGCTGGTTCGGTCCGCGAGAGCGTGGCCTCGCCATGGGGGTGCGCCAGAGCGCTCAGCCTCTCGGGGTGGCGCTCGCTGCTCTCGTCCTTCCGCCGCTCGCCGGATCGCTCGGTTTCAGCGACGCGCTGCTTGCGCCGGGCGCGCTCTGCATCCTTGCGGCCGCCCTCGTCGGCCTGCTCGCCGCTGACCCGCCGCGCCCAGCCGGTGCGGGCTCTTCCACCGTCCCTCAACCGGCCTCCCCCTATCGCAGTGCCAGCCTTTGGCGTGTCCATGCGAGCAGCGCCCTGCTCGTGGTCCCGCAGTTCGCCGTTTCCGCGTTCGCCGAGGAGTACCTGGTCTCGCTGCGCCACTGGTCCCCCGACGGCGCAGGTCGGGCCCTCGCTTTGGTGGGGCTGGCCGGAGCGGCCGGCCGCTTGGCGGTGGGACACTGGTCGGACCGGACCGGGAGCCGGCTGCGGCCCATGCGTCTCATCGCCGTCGCCAGCACCGCGGCGATGGCGGGAGTGGGTGCCGCCACCCATGCACCGACCCCGGTGGCACTGGGCGCCATCGCCGCCGCCTCGATCATCTCGGTCGTCGACAACGGACTCGGCTTCACCGCGACCGCCGAGCTGGCGGGAACCGCTTGGGCCGGACGGGCGCTCGGGGTACAGAACACCGGACAAAACGTCGCCGCGTTCCTCACTCCGGCGCTCGTCGGAGCGATCGTGGACCACAGCAGCTACGCGGTCGCTTTCCTGGCGTGTGCCGCCTTCCCCGCGCTCGGGATCGCCACCGTCCCGGTCAAGGGCGAGGCGGAGGCCCGCGCTCGCCGAACCGACGGAGTCACACCCAGCGCTCCGGCCGCACCGGGCCTGACGACCTGACCGCTCTCGCTGCGAGTGGCGGCCGAGCTCACGCCGCTGCGGCGACCGTCCCCGGGTCTCCCTGGCTACCCGCGGCGAAATCCTTGTTGCGGATGAGGAAGAACGACGCCACGGCCGCGGCGAAGGCGATCGCTGCACCGATCAGCAAGATCTCGTTGAGACCGTCGGTGAAGCTGGATCGCAGGGCCAATTCGAGCCGGGGCCGAACGGCGGGAGGAACCTGGCGGAGCAGCGTTGCGGCGCTGCCGTTGCGCAGAGCCGTGGCGATCTCGGGCACGCGGTGAGCAAGCGAGGGCACCGAGGCGAGGTTCGACTGGAGGTCCGAATGCTCTTTCGTGGCGAAGATCGAGCCGAGGGCCGCAATGCCGGTTGCGATGCCGACCTGACGGAAGGTGCTGTTGATCCCCGACGCCATGCCGGCGCGCTGTGGTTCGACGACTCCCACCGCCGTCGAGGCGAGCGGCGGGTTGACGAGCCCGGTGCCGAGACCGCCGACGATGAACCCCGGTATGAGCGCCGTCCATGACGAGCGTGCATCCAGCCCGCTCATCAACACGAGACCGAGCCCGACGAGCACGAGCCCCGGCCCGATGAGGAGTCGGATGGGCACACGAGCCGTCAGCCTCCCAGCCGCCGCCGAGGTGACGAGGATGCCCCCAGAGATGATCACCAACCGGACGCCCGTCTGGAGCGGGCTGTAACCGAGGAGGTCCTGAAAGTAGAGGACGATGTAGAGCAGGAGGGCGAACAGCGACGCTGAAAGACCGAAGGCAGCGACGAGGCCGCCGACGAAGGTGGGCACACGGAACAGGCTCAGGTCGAACATCGGGTGGTTCCCGGTCCGCTCGGCGATCAGGAACGCCACGAAGAGTCCGAACGCGACCCCGAAGCAGATGAGCACTCCGAGATCGGTCCAGGAGCGTTCGCTCGCTCGGATCAGCCCGTAGACGAGCGTGGCCAGCGCCCCGGTGAACAGGACAAAACCCGCCCAGTCCGGACGTCGAGCGCTGCGCTCACGAGACTCTTGCACCTTCATCGCGGCGATCACGATCGCCACCGCCCCGACCGGAGCGTTCACGAAGAAGATCCACCGCCAGCTCAGCCCGCTCGTGATGACGCCGCCGAGGACCGGCCCGACGGCCACGGCGACGCCGGTGACCGCGCCCCACACGCCGAACGCGACGCCGCGCTCTTTGCCCCGGAACGCCTGGGCGAGGAGAGCGAGCGAGGTGGCGAACATCGCGGCTCCTCCGATGCCCTGCGCGCCGCGAGAGAGGATCAGGAACAGCGGGTCGGTGGCGAAGCCGCACAGCAGCGAGCCCGCCGTGAACAGCGCGACGCCGATCACGAACACCAGGCGCCGACCGTAGAGGTCGGCGAGGGATCCCGCCGTCAACAGCAGCGCGGCGAGCGTTAGGGCGTACGCGTCCACCACCCATTGCAGGTCCGAGAACGTCGCTCCCAGGCTCGACTGGATTGCCGGCAGGGCGACGTTGACGATCGTGACGTCGAGCAGCAGCATGAACGTCCCAAAGGAGACGGCCACGAGGGTCCACCACTTCTTGTCCAACTCGCCCTCCTCTGGCTGCCCGCACGTCGAGCTGTGCGACATTCAATCAGGAGGGGCCGCGCCGGCCGGCCTCCGCGTTCGGAGCGGGTCTGCGCGCGTGGTCTGCCTCGGCCCATGATGGCCTCCCCGAGCCCGAGGAGGCGCCATGCGCATCGGCAACCTGTACGGCCCGGACGCCACCTTCCTCGGCGTGCCAGCTGCCGACCTCGACGAGCCCGATGCGCTGGCTGGAGCACGTGCGGTGATCCTCGGCGCCCCGTTCGACGGTGGGACCTCTCACCGCTCCGGCTGCCGCTTCGGGCCCCAGGCGATCCGCTTCACCGACTATCTACCCCACGACGGCAGCCGGCCGCACCTGGCGCTCGGCGTCGACCCGCTGAAGGACCTCGGTGTTGTGGACGCAGGCGACGTGGAGATGAACTCGGGACAGACCGAGGAGGCACTCGGTCGCCTTGAGCTCGCGGTCAGCCGGATCGCGGCCGCCGGTGGGGTGCCGGTGGTGCTCGGGTGGGACCACACGATCGCCTTCCCGGACGTCACCGGAGTCGCCCGCGCGCTCGGCTGGGGCCGGGTGTCGGTGATCCACTTCGACGCCCACGCGGACACCGGCGAGAGCCAGCTCGGCTCGCTGTGGGGCCACGGGACCCCGATGCGTCGGCTCATCGAGTCCGGGGCGGTGCGCGGCGATCGCTTCCTCCAGATCGGCCTTCGCGGCTACTGGCCGGAGCCCGCGACGTTGGAGTGGATGGCGGCTCAGTCGATGCGCAGCTTCGAGATGACCGAGGTGGTCGCCCGGGGCCTCGAGGCGTGCCTCGACGAGGCCTTCTCCATCGCCCTCGACGACTGCGACGCCGTCTTTTTGTCGGTGGACGTTGATGTCGTCGACCCTGGCCTCGCCCCGGGAACGGGAACCCCCGAGCCGGGCGGGCTCTCCGGCCGTCAGCTCCTCGACGCCGTTCGACGGATCGCCATGGAGCTTCCCCTGGCAGGGATGGACGTCGTGGAGGTCTCGCCCCCCTACGACCACGCCGAAGTCACCGCGTACCTGGCAAACCGGGTGGTGCTGGAGGCCTTATCCGGAATGGCGTGGCGAAAAGCCAAGCTCGCCGGCACGCCGGTGCGAAACCCGGACAGCCCGCTGCTCGAGGGCCGGCGTCCGACTCCCGGCTGAGCCCGCTGGCGGCTCAGGCCATTGAGTCGAGGATCTCGCGAACCGTGTCGAGCTCGGTGTCGGGGTGCAGGAACGCCAAGCGGGCGACCGGTTCGTCCTCCCAGGTCGTCGGGAGCACGAAGCCGATCTGGTCGGCGAGCAGGCGAGCCGACCAGGCCTCGTAGTCCGGGCGTGCCCAGCCCTTTCGGCGGTAGAGCACCACCGACAGCTCCGGCGCACGGACGAGCTCGAGATGAGGCGCCTCCTCGATCAGCCGGGCGGCGCCACGAGCGGTCCGGACCACGGTGTCGATGGCGTCGCGATAGGCGTCGGTCCCGTACACGGCCAGGGAGAACCACAGCGGCAGCCCGCGGGCCCTGCGGGTCAGGTGAAGTGCGTAGTCGCTCGGGTTCCAGCCAGAAGCGTCGCCCTCGTGGATCACGTCGAGGTAGGCGGCGTCCTGGGTATGGACCGCCCGTGCGAGCCGCGGCTCTCGGTACAAAAGCGCGGCGCAGTCGAAGGGGGCGAACAGCCACTTGTGGGGATCGGCGATGAACGAATCCGCCTGCTCGATTCCGGTGAATTTGTCGCGGACCAAGCTCGAGAAGAGTCCGGCTCCCCCATAGGCGGCGTCCACGTGAAACCAGAGCGACCGCGCTCGAGCGAGTGCGCCGACCCCGGCGAGGTCGTCGACCAGGCCCGCGTTCGTCGTGCCCGCGGTGGCAACCACTGCGACCACCTCTTCTGGCCGCTCGTCGGCCTCGAGCGCTGCGGCGAGGGCATCACCGGTGAGGTGATGGTCGACGGCCTTGACGAGCAGCGGCTCGAGGCCGAGCACGTGGAGAGAACGCCCGACGGAGGAGTGCGCCTCTGGCGTGCAGGCAACGCGCGGTCGGCCCCCGCCCCGGCCGGCTCTGCGAGCCGTGTCCCGGGCGACGAGGAGAGCGGAAAGGTTGCCAGCCGTGCCGCCGGCGACGAAGCAACCGCCAGCCCCCTGAGGCAGCCCGGCCAGGTCCGCGATCACTCGGAGCGCCTGATTCTCGGCGGCAACCGCGCCTGCGGCCTCCAGCCAAGAGGTGCCCTGAAGCGATGAGCACGACACCACCATGTCGAACAGCAGCGCTGCCTTCGTGGGAGCGGCGGGGATGAACGAGAGGAACCTCGGACTGTCGCAGGAGACCACTCCGACGGCCAGGTGCTCCTCGAAGCGGCGGAGCACCTCGACGGCGTCATGGCCGTCGGGGGTCATGAGCCCCTCGAGCGCCTCGCCGATGGCCGCGCTTCCACCGAAGTCGAGCGGAACTGGATCGAGCGCCAGGCGCTGGCGGCAGTAGGCGAAGACGAGGTCGGCCATCGCCTCGTCGTAAGCGAACATGGGGTTGATCACCGCCCGATGATGGCTCAGGGCACGGCCGAGGTCTTGTTCGGCCAGCACCGCTGTGAGGAACAAGGACGAGACATCTGGGCCTTGACCACCGAGTCGGGATCCGGGCGCGAAGCTGGTGTCACGAAGGAGGTCGGTCACCACGTCGAAGCTCAAGCTGGACCTCCACGACATCTACAACCAGGGCGAGCGGATCGACCAAGCCCTGCGCGAAGTGATCGACGAAGCGGTCCGGACGAAGGCGGCGAGCGTCGAGATCATCCCCGGGAAGGGGTCCGGGCAGCTGAAAAAGCGCGTGCTGCGCTTCCTCCAGCAGAAAGAGATCAAGGCGCTCTACCACCGGGTGGAGAAGGACTCGGACAACTTCGGGCGGATCTTCGTGCACTTTCGCTGGAAGTGACGATCCGGCCGCTTCATCTAACGTCGCGAACATGTCCGACGTACGAAAAGGTGAGCTGCCGAGCGGCCACGCGGAGGACCGAGAGCTCCTGCTCGACTGGCTCGCATTCCTTCGGGAAGCCGTGCTCCGCAAGACCGACGGGCTGGACGAGAACGAGGTCCGCTGGCGACCGGAGGGCCGGCTCATCTCGCTGCTCGGCATCATCAACCACCTCACCCACGTCGAGTGGCGCTGGATCGACGGTGGCTTCCGGAACGAGGCGGTCACCCGCTCCGAGGAGGAATTCGTACCCGATCCCGGCCTCACTCTGGAAAACGCGCTCGGGCGCTACCGCGCCCGCGCCGCCAGCACCGAGTCGTTCGTGCGCTCCGTCCCGACGCTCCGCCTGCCGTGCGCGAGACAGCAGGGGACGGACCTGCGGTGGGTGCTGCTCCACCTCATCAACGAGACCGCACGCCATGCCGGCCACGCCGATGCCGTACGCGAGCTGCTCGACGGGGTAACTGGCGACTAGGTGCGGCGCTTTCTGCGAGCGAGCGCCGCGACGCCCCGGCATTGCCGGGTCAGTGCAGGTGGCGCTGCCAGTCCGGAGGTACGCCGCCAGCCGGTCCCGGGACCGGTTGGTCGAGCGGGTGGTGCTCGGGAGGAGCCAATCGAGGTCCGGAGACCATCTGCTGGGTGCTGAAGTCCCAGAACCACTCCTCGCCAGGCTCGAAGCTGCGGATGATGGGATGCCCGGTCTCTGTGAAGTGACGCGTGGCGTGCTGGGAAGGCGAGGTGTCGCAGCAGCCCACGTGGCCGCATGCCGCGCACCGACGCAGGTGGACCCACCAGCCGCCAGCGGCGACACACTCGACGCAGCCGCTGCCACTAGGGGGGACGCTCGGATCGATCATCGTTGCGCTCACGGCGCCCAGCCTAGGGGCGCACCAAAGAGCGTCGGCCAGCGACTCACGCCGGTGTCGCCGTCGAGACCGGCAAGGAGGGCGTCGACAGGCCTGCTGCTTGGAACCGGTCGAAGACCAATCGCACGGCCATCGATCCTTCGCCGATGGCGGCGGCGACTCGCTTGACGGAACGACTCCTTGCGTCCCCGACACAGAAGATTCCCGGACGGCTGGTCTCCAGCAGAAGTGGCTCGTGGCCAGTCTCGACGCTTGCAGGTGGCACGTCGTCGCCCGTCAAGAGGAAGCCGTTTTTGTCCTCGGCGAGCTGTCCTGCGAGCCATGCGGTGCACGGAGCCGCCCCGATGAACACGAACAGGCCGCACACCTCCAGGGGAGAAGGGGCTGCCTCGGAGCCGTTCCTCAGCGTCACCCCTGTTAGCCGATCCTCCCCGAGCAGCCCGGTGACTTCCGTTTTGGAATGGACCGTCAGATTGGGATGCTTCTCGATCTGGTCAATCAGGTAACGCGACATCGTCTCGGCGAGGTTCTCGCGCCGGACGACGAGGTGGACCCGAGAGGCGGAGCGGGTGAGATAGAGCGCGGCCTGGCCGGCCGAGTTGCCGCCGCCGACGATCACCACCGAGCCCCCCGCGCAAGCCTGCGCCTCCATCAGGGTTGCCGCGTAGTAGACGCCGACGCCCTCGAAGCGCTCGAGCCCTTCGAGGGGCAGCCGGTTGTAGTGCGCACCGGTGGCGATGATGACCGCTCGCGCCCGCACCACCTCTCCGTCCTCGAAGCGCACCTGGTGCACGTCTTCCGACGACGTCAGCGCGGCCGCGCTCGCGACGCCTTTCATGCGGACGCCGAACTTGCGGGCCTGGAGCGCGGCCCGTGCAGTCAGCTCGTCACCGGAAAGACCCGCCGGGAACCCAAGGTAATTCTCGATGCGCGACGAGGTCCCCGCCTGTCCTCCGAGTGCGCTCTCTTCGGCAAGGGTCGTGGCCATCCCCTCCGACGCTCCGTACACGGCCGCGGCGAGCCCGGCGGGCCCGCCACCAATGACGAGGAGATCGCAAACCTCGCCCTCCTCCTCTGCCGAGTGATGCTCACCGGCGAGGCCGAGCGCCTCCAGGAGCTCACGATTGCTCGGCTTGCGGAGCAAGACGTCGTTCGGCGCTACGACGAGCGGCAGTTCGTCGTGGTGAACGCCGAAGCGCTGCAGAATCGCCTCGGCTTCCGGCGCCGACTCGAGCTCGAGCCATCGGGACGACACCCGGTTGCGAGCGAGGACCCCCAGCAGGCGCCGCGTCTCAGGGTCGAAACGCGAACCGACCAAGGTGAGCCCAGATCCCTGCACGCGTAGGCGGGTGCGTCGCAACAGAAAGGCCCGAAGGATGAGCTCGCTCAGCGCGGGCTCCTCGTCGAGGATGTCGCGAAGGTCCGGCGAGCGGATGCGCAGCACACTTCCCGCAGAGGTCGCCACTCCGGTGAAATACGTCCGCTGCCCGGTCACCAAGCCGAGCTCTCCCATGAACTCGGACGGGCCGTAGGACATGACCACTGCGGCGCACTCTCTCCCGAAGCGCTCGATCACGTCGACGGTGCCCCCCAGTACGACGAGGAAGTCGCCGTTCGCCCCGCCCTCGGAGAAGAGGACCTCGCCTTGGCTGATCTCCTCCTGTGTCCCATATCGGCCGAGGACCTCGAGCTGTGCGCCGCTGAGCTTCGGTCGAAGCCCCGGCTCCTCAGCCATTGTGCTGCCACCAACCGCACCCGGCGGACGGCCCGGGGGCCTGCGTTCCTCGTTCGCCATCTGTGTCCTCCTGACCGTTCGTTTTGCATGGCTCGACCGGGAACCCCTCGGCGGCCGTCGCGTCATGTGCGGACGCCACCACATCGAGTGACCGTCGAGGTTAAAAGCCCTCAGATTCAACCAATTGTCGTACTTCTCATACGCAGTTGAGCTATGCCGCCGTCGGTGCGCTTAAGCGCACAATCCGAGGAAGGTCCCGCCGGCCGCCGGTTAGCCCAATGGGCAACGGCTGAGGAAAGGAAGCGCTGTGCCCAGTATCCCCGGCCAACACGCGCGGTGAAGCATCGTCTTGTCATCCCATATGATAAAGACTCGGCCTCGCCATTACAGATCGCTGGCGCGCTTAGGGATGAGTTCGACCTCATCTGGGTGGTTGACAGCTCCCGTCCTCTGGGCACGATGGGCCGGCTCCTCGGAAGGACCGGCCAGCTGATCGACATCGCCGGCCTGGCGCCGGACATGGCGGCGAACCTGGTCGACGAATCGAACCCCGAGGGCATCGTGGCCTTCGTGGACTCGCAACTCTTGACCGCTTCGATGCTCGCCGACCAGCTCGACCTGCGGTTCAACCGACCGGCGACCACCCGGCTCTTCCTCGACAAATACGCGCAGCGCAAGGCGCTGGAAGCGGGCGGCTGCGCTGTTCCGAGCCTTGTGGTCATCCCTACCTCCGCGTCGACCGCCCAGGTCCGGGCGCTGGCCGGCGAGGCCGAGTTCCCATCAGTGCTCAAGCCGAGAGACGGCACCAGCAGCCGCGACACCTACCATATCGATAGCCTCACCACCCTGCTCGAGCTGTTCGGCTCGATGACCGCCGACGACGGGTTGCGGCCCCAGGAGTACGTCCTCGAGGAGTACATCCCGGACCGGCCCCGCCAGCCAGGCCGTCCCTTTGCCGACTACGTCTCGGTCGAGAGCGTGGCGTTCGACGGCGAGGTTCGACACCTCGGGATCACCGGCAAATGGCCGCTCGCGGCGCCCTACCGTGAGGTGGGCAGCTTCATACCGAGCGACTTGTCGCCTGAGGACATCGCCTTGGTCCTCGAGGCCGCGAGTCAGGCGATCGCCGCGCTCGGCGCCGATCAGGGATGTCTGCACACTGAGATCAAACTGTCACCAGCGGGTGCTCGGGTGATCGAGTCGAATGGCAGGGTCGGAGGAGGCGCGATCGACGATCTCTTCGCCGCCATCTACGGGGAGTCCCTGATCCACATCGCGGCCAAGGTCGCTGTCGGCATCCCCCCGCCCGCGGTGCTGCCGCCACGCCAGGGTGCGGTCGCGTACCGGTTCGCCGTCCAGGCGCCGCAGTGGGCGCGGCGTCTCACCAGGCTGGAAGGGCTGGACAAGATCAGCGCACTGCCAGGCGTGGTGGAAGTGGCCCCCAACCGAGAGGTCGACGACGAGATCGACTGGCGGACCGGGAACCACGGCCACCTGATCGCCGTGCGAGGAAGTTCGGCCGACCACGTCGAGCTTGGAAAATTGAGCTCGACGCTCTCCGAGAACCTCATCGCGGAGTTCAGCTAGCAGGATGTCCGGCCATCCGCCGCCTGAACCCTCAGGTGTCCCCCATCACGCAGGGATGACCGTGCTCGAGCTGAGCGATGTCCGTCGGCGCGAAATGAGGTCGGCGACCAACCGGCGCAGCCTTGATCGGGCCCTCGGACGACTCGACTCTGCGGAGGTCGTCGTCGTCATGAACCTCGATCACTTCAACCACCTCGACGACTCGCGCGGCCATCAGGCAGGTGACCGGGTAACTCGTTCGTTCGGGCAGACCTTGACCGGAGCGCTCCGAACGAGCGACTGGGCAGAGGGCTTCGGCGGAGAGGAGTTCGTCGTCATCCTCAACGACGCGAGCGACCCGGGCTCGTTCCTTGACCGGTTCCGGGCGCGCTGGGAGGGTGAGCGGCCGCAGAGCGTGACGTTTTCCGCAGGCATCGCGCCGGTCAAAGGCGCCCCTCGGCTAGCGCTCGCCGCCGCCGACCGCGCACTCTACCGGGCCAAAGAGGCCGGGCGAGACTGCTGGGCGTGGGCGGCGGAGGACGACTACAAGGACTGAGGCCCAGCCGGTGACGCTCCGCGTTCGTAGTCCAGATCAGCCGCCAGCAATCGCCCCGAGAACAATCAGCGGTTCGAGTCCCCTGGCCACGCTCTCGGGCAGCGGCACGTCGGTGGGTTCGTGAGAGAGGTCCTCCTCGCCAGCGAAGAACCGCAGGAATGGGCGCCGCCGTCCTGAGGAGCGATCGCGGATCGTCCCGCAAAGCTGCGGGTAGCGCTCCTCGAGGGCGTCGAGGACCGACGACACCGTGACCGGCGCCGCGACCTCGAGCTGGACCTCACCCGTCACCCCGGCAAGGGTTCGCAGGGGAGCGGGAAGGACGACCCGGGTCAAGGAAGCGTCTGGACTTCGACCGACATCACTCGGGGAAGGTCACGGGCAATGGGCGCCCAGCTGTCCCCCTCGTCGGGAGACGCGTACACCTGCCCGCCCGTCGTTCCGAAGTACACGCCACAGGGCTCGAGCGAGTCGACCGACATCGCGTCCCGCAGCACGTTCACATAGCAGTCGCGCTCCGGAAGCCCCGATCCGAGCGGCTCCCACTCATCGCCCCCGGTCCGACTGCGGTAGACGCGGAGCTGCCCGTCGATTGGGAAGTGCTGGGAGTCGCTCTTGATCGGTACGACGTATGCGGTGCTCGGCTCGTGTGCGTGCACATCGATGGCGAAACCGAAGTCGGTCGGAAGGTTCCCGCTCACTTCCTGCCAGGTATCGGCACCGTCGTCCGAGCGCATCACGTCCCAGTGCTTCTGCATGAACAAGACGTCCGGGCGGGCCGGGTGCATGGCGAGATGGTGCACGCAGTGGCCGACCTCAGCGTCTTGGTCCGGGATGTGCTCTGAGCGCAGGCCCCGGTTCGCAGGGCGCCATGTATCGCCACCGTCGTCGCTTCGGAAGACCCCGGCGGCAGAGATTGCCACGTAGAGACGGAGAGGATCGCTCGGATCGAGGACGATCGAGTGGAGGCACATGCCGCCGGCGCCGGGCTGCCAGCTCGAGCCGGTCTTCTCCTCGCGCAGGCCGGGCAGCTCGTTCCAGGTGCCGCCACCGTCGCTCGTCTTGAAGAGGGCGGCGTCCTCGACGCCGGCGTAGACCGTGTCCGGGTCGGTAAGCGACGGCTCGAGGTGCCATACCCGAGCGAACTCCCACGGGTGAGGGGTGCCGTCGTACCACTGATGGGTCCCCGGCTTGTTGGCGTAGGCGAACTCACCGCCGACGGGGGACCAGCTCGCGCCGCCATCGTCAGAGCGTTGGATGACCTGGCCGAACCAGCCGGAAGTCTGCGACGCGTAGAGCCGCGATGGGTCCGCAGGTGAGCCCTTCACGTGGTAGATCTCCCAACCGGGGAAGAAGGGACCGTCGATCTGCCAGTCCCGTCGGGTTCCGTCGCTTCGCAGGACGAACGCCCCCTTCTGGGTGCCGACGAGAACACGAACACCGCTCATGCTCACTCCCTCTCCGTCGCGAGTCTCAAGTTACCCACGCCACACGATCGCGCAAGGGCGAGCGGTTGGCCAGAAACGAATCGGGATATTTGCCCATGACATGGCAGCCCTTGCGTCTCGTCACGCTGCCTCAGCTCATCGACAAGTGGGAACGTCGCGCCCGAGCTGGGTTCAGTGCGTGAGCGCTGCATGACCTTCGCGGGCCCCGTAGTGGACGAGGGCGTAGCCGGCACCGGGGTCCGCCCACCACCAGCCGAGCGCGGCGTTCAAACTCAATCCTGCGAAGACGGCGACTGCCAGGACTCCGTCAATCGTGGTCACCCCGACCCTTCGGTTATGAGCACCGGATTGTTCAATTCCCGCTCCGATCGGCCGCAGCGCTTGAAGCTGGCGCGCACCGTTCGCGTCGACCAGTTTCCAGAGCACGACGGTCGAGGCGCCGATCCTCGATAAGGCTGTCCAAACCGAAACCGGCAAGCGCGACCGAGCGAGCCGAAAGCGCTGCGGCTGCGAAGACGCCGATGCCGATCACATTCCATCCGAGGGTCGCGATCTCGAGTCGTCGTCGGCGGCGGAACAACTCCGCCCCGGGGGGTCGCTGTGGAGGTCGTCGCTCGTCATGGGATGAATGGGGACAGCGCCTGGCCTCACGCCACATCCGCGCGCGGACTCCGTCACCGCGTTGGGAGCGCTGGTCATGGTCACGCGCCGAGGCCCCCCGGGCAGTGAGTTGGTTGTGCGGCCGCCACGCGCCGACTGCTCAACGTTGCCTGGCGCAGGGCCTGCTAACTCCTCCACATCGCGACCGCCGTCCCGATCGCCCCTAACGCGACAATCATCGCTGCCGTCGGATCGGCCCACCACCAACCGAAGAGCGAAGTGAGCCCCGTGCCCACAACCGTTGCGAGAGCGAGAAGCGATCCGGTGGCGGAGAGCCAACCGTCAGCCAAGAGCGCCCGACTGGGTATGAGGCGCCCGAGCTTCCGCTTTCGATGCGACAAGACAGCCAGAACAACAATCGACAGCGCGGCAACCACCAGCCCAAGTGGGACACCATGGGAGGCCGTTTTGTTGACGAGGTGTTGCACGCTCTCGACGGCCGTGAGAATTCCGACCAAGAGCAATCCGGTTGTCACGACGCGCAGCGCCACATATTCGTGCCGACCAGAGATCGATTCGTGGCGCAACGCACGTCTGAAATGAACGACAAGAACGGCGGAACCGATCGCATCCAGTACGCCGGTAAAGCCGAAGGCGACGAGCACCAGGCTGCCATGGGTGAATCCGAGGGCAACTGCAACAGTGCTCGAGAAGACCGTCCAACCGATTGAAACGGCCGATACCTGAACGCCCGAGCGCAGACTCTCAGGACCAACGGATTCGAGCTCGCGATCGTGCACCTGTCCTCCAGATGGACTCGTGCCGACCAGACTTCCCGGCGAACTCACCGCCCCACGACGGCCACCTATGTTAGCCAGCCTCACCCCTGGTAGGTGTCGTGGGTCCGTTGGAGTTCATGACGAAGCGGACAAGTTGTCCTATTGCTGTTGCTGGCTCATCTGGCCGACTCCCCGGTTAGAAGCCGATTGGCTCCCGGGAGATGACGACCGTCGTCCGGCCGGGGAAGATCTCCTGTCGCAGGATGAGGATTTTCCCGATCACGCTCGGCTGGCCGTAAACCTGCATCAGTCGTTGGCTCTCGAGGGGCAGCGAGTACGTCTCGACTCGCCGGAACGCCGTCTCCAGGTCCGCCACGATCTTCTGGGCCCCGATGACGAGGAACACCTCGCTCGCTCCTGCCGCATAAGCGCTCAGCTGGCTCCCGCTCGCCGAAGCGATGACGATCTGCCCGTCCTCGGTGAGAGCGTGGACGCTGCCGACGACGACGTCCGGCGAAGCCCCGAGTCGACGGGCATCGATCGACATCGGGTCGAGCTCGGCGAGACGCGTTGTCCGTAGCGAACGGAACCTGCCGGACTCGTTGATGTCCTCGGCGATCCCCGAGAGGCGAAGCGTTTCGCTCGAAGCGGTGAATATCTCCGCCTCGCTCGGGAGCAGCTCACCGAGGAGCGATCGCGCGTCGACGACCGTGTCGACGACATGGACGTTCAGGTTGTGGGCTTTGAGCGCCTCGGCCGCCGCCTCGATCTGGGCCTCGCTGGCCGGCTCGGCAAACGTCAGATCGGCCTCCGGCGGGATGGTTGACATTGCGCCTCCGGTTCACTCACTATTTGTAAGTGACATGTTGGAAGGGAAGTGGCCGTATTTGAAGTACGCATTATTTCCTACCTGGCGAACCTGGAGGTAACCGTTGGATACCATCGAGCTTGGCCAGCACCCCGACTGCCTGATCCGAGACATCCTCACCCGCATCGGGGACAAGTGGAGCCTCTACGTCGTGTACCGGCTCGGCGAAGGTACTCAGCGTTTCCGCGGTCTGCACCGCAGCATCGAAAGCATCAGCGAGCGGATGCTGACCGTGACGCTGCGCTCCCTCGAACGCGACGGGCTCGTCACCCGGACCGTCTTCCCAGTCGTTCCGCCCAGAGTGGATTACGCACTCACCGAGATCGGAGCATCGCTCCTTGCAACGGTCTCCCCGTTGTTCGCGTG
>JAODBN010000321.1 GCA_025463965.1 Acidimicrobiaceae bacterium | reverse complement strand
TCGGGTAGTTGAACGCTGCACTGTTGAGCGTCTTCGTGGGAACCTGGGCACCAGACCCGAGCTGACCGGAGCCGTACATGACGATGCTCCCGCTCGAGCTCCCGCCCAGCTGGTTCGTCACCCACAGGTTGCCCGAGCCGTCGAACGCTTCGAACAGTGGAAGGTTGAGGCTCGCGGATCCACCACTGCCGGTGGCGGTGATCGTTGCGGTGGGCGAGACGTTACCGTCCGCGCTCTGGGGATAGGCGGTGAGCGTGTTGCCGTGGTCGTTGGTGACCCACAGCGCGGGAGAGGTAGTTGCGTTCGCGACGGCGCTGAACCCAAGGGGCACGACTGCGGCGAGCGAACCGGCTCCCACCGCGGTCATGGCAGCCAATGCCGTTCGCCTGAGGCGACGTGGCCGTCCCGAGGTGGGCCGTGACAGCGGTGGATTGGTTCTCATTTGGTGCTCAGCACCCCCTGTTTCTTGAAGATGGTCGGAAACCGTCATGTCGCTGCGCAGTTGTGCGCGTGGTACACAGCGCGTGCCCTCGCTGCGGTACAGCACCTTCAACTAGCTGCACGGTGGATCACTTGATGTGTCCGCAGCGGATGCCAGTGGTCGCGCCCACTGAGCCAGCCGTTGCGCTGAACGGTTGCCCGTGGAGGCAGGAGCCGAAACCGGGGGAAGAAGTGCCCATTTCCCTGATCTACTCACGGAGGGCGGTCACTACCGACGCAGTGAGTAGGGACAGGCCACATGCTCCTCGCCCGCATCGACGGTTCCCGGGTCGCCTGTGCGCTGTCTTGTCGCGGTGCTCAAGTGGCGGAGACGGCCAATAAAATCGCACCCTACGCAGGGAGACTGCGCGCTCGGCGCGCGAAGGCGCCCGCTGTTGGTGGCCGTTCGAGCGTGACCCCACAACGCTCATTGTCCCCTTTGGTCACAGCTTCTTTCTCCCCATGCGCCAATGTGTTAGGGATTTCGAAGGGCATCGACAGACGAGAGGCCGAGGGCGAGGAATTGCCCGAAGGGCCATATCTGACGAGTTTCTGGCCACGATGGCGCGGGTAGTACTGGAGCGCCCGGGGGGGTCGGTAGGCCGATAGCTCCCGTAGGTTTCTCTTCGGCCGCGACCGTGCGGATGTTGTTCCTGAAGGCGTCGAGTGAGAGGTTGTCAAGATGAGGTCCGGCGATCGGCATGGCAGTGGGCAAAGCGAGGCCCCGCCGCTCGGCAGGATCTTTGGCAACTCGCATCCCGCGTGCGGAATGCTGTCGTGAGCCAGCTCTCCCCGGAGGGCCGGTCCGTCGCCCCTTCGCCGAGTCGGCCTAGCGCCCATTCGGGCGCAGTGCCGGCTGCCTCTCAGGGCTCCCTTCGCGTCTCCGCTCGCCCAGGAGGTCCTCGGACGTCTTCTGCCATCGTGGGCCTCGAGGTCGAGCGCGGGCCCGTGTTCTCAATGCTTGGCGGCGCCGAGCTCGCCACGGGGACCGACGGTGATCGAGTCGTCGACCTGTTCCTCCGAGGCGGCGAGCTCGCCGGGATCCTCGCCGGCGCGCTACGGCGCGGCGCGTGGCTCGACGCCTACCTGAGCGCCGCCGGCCTGCAGCAGCTGGTCGATGACCGGGCCCCCGCCTCTCAGGCTTTCCTGCGCCGCACGGCACGCCACCTACTCAAGGGGTCTCGGCCTTTGGTTCATGCCGGTGGCCAGGCCCTGAGCCGCGTCGACGGTGTCCTCACCGCCGCCTCGGCAAGGACGACCGGTGGCAGCCATCTCGTGGCGCTGTCGGAACACCTCGCTGTGCTGCTCGACGAGCTGGCGCCGTTGGTCTTAGGAGGAGCACCCTCAGGTGCCGGACTGTCTCAGGCAGCCGTCTCGACACGCCTCGCCGTGCTCGCGGCAGATGTCGAGGCAGTCGCGCCCGTACTCGGGGGAGACGTGATCCGGCTCCCCTCTTGCTTCCATAGCTTCGACCAACACCCCGCCGACATGGCCGCTTTGGTGCGACGCTTCGTCGAGCGCTGGCCCGACCGCTCGATCCCCGTCGCCGTCGCCGGCATCCGCACCTCCGGGGGTTACCTCGCCCCGCTCTGCGCCGCCGCGCTGCGCGAGCTCGGCTTCGAGCACGCCGAGTCGCTGTCGCTTCGTCCGGGCAGCGCGATGAGCGGTGCGGTTGTCGAGCGCCTGCGCGGCGTCGTCGGCCGCGGCGGGCTCGTCTTGCTGGTGGACGATCCGCCGATCACCGGACGCTCCTATCGCGAGGCGATCGACCAGCTCGCGAGGGTCTCCGGAGTGGCTCGCTCCTCGGTGGTGGTCCTGCTGGCGTCGTTCTCCGAAGACGAGGAGCCCCCCGCCGGGCTCGCCGGATTGGCGAGCGTGGTTCTTCCCTACTCCGAGTGGGACATCGTCCGCAGGCTCGGGATGCCGTCGGCGACTGACTCGCTGTCGGGGCTCCTTCCTCCCGGCGCGCGCCTTTCGCGCGTCGAGGCGATCGCCCCGGCTCTCCCGCCGCGCCGGGGACATGCCCGAGCGCTCCTGGCGATGGATTGGCAGGACGGCTCGGGATGGCACCGTCGAGAGCTCGTTGCGGAGGGGACGGGCCTCGGCTTCTTCGGTCGTCAGGCGGTCGAGGTCGCTCGACGCGCACCGACGCTGTTCCCCGAGATCCTCGGCCTCGCCGACGGGGTGCTGTTCAGAGAGCTCCTTCCCGAGGAGCTCAGCTGGGCCGCCCGCCCGGTCGTCCTTGCAGATGCCGAGCCGGTCGCCCGCCACCTCGCCGATCGCCACGCCGCGCTGCGCCGTCCTGACGACCCGACGGTGTCCTTCGCCGGGCGCCAGGCCGCCAGAGAGGTGGCCGCCCGGGAGATCGCTCGCACCCTCGGTCCGCTCGCCGAACCCCTTGGACCGTTCCTGGCTGGCGCGGCGGTGCGGAGAATTCTCGACACGTCTGTGCCAACGCTCATCGACGGGGACGTCGCGCGGGAGAACTGGTTCTTTGCTCCCGGGCAACCGCCGCGAAAGGCCTCGTTCGCCGAGGGGCCGTTCGGCCACCACGACCTCGCCAGCTACGACCCCGTGTTCGACCTCGCCGGCACAGCAGTCGCCGCTCGCGACCTCGCGTTCGAAGATGCCCTGCGGGAGCGCTACGCGGGATTGACCGGCCTCGTCGCCGAGCCGGCCCGCTGGATGCTCCTCGAGCTGGTGCATCTTTGGAACGAGCGCCGCCTCGGAAGGATCGACGACGCGACGTATCGCCGGGGTCGCTCTCTCGGCGCGGTCAAGCTCTTTGCCTCCCTCTACCTCGGCGATCTCGACCCGCCGACCGGCCCCTACTGCGCCTTCGATCTCGACGGGGTCCTCGAGGGCTCCGCGCCGGGCTATCCCGCCATGAGCGAGGCATCCGCGCTGGCACTTCGGGCCGTCCGGGCCCACGGATTCCGGGTCCTGCTCGCCTCGGGACGTGCGAGCGGAGAGCTGCAACAGCGCTGCGCGCTGCTCGGGCTCGACGGCGCCGTCTCTGAGTACGGTGCCGTCGCCTACGACGCGGTGGTGGGCGTCTCCTTCGGCCTGCTCAGCGAGGGGGCGAGACGGGCCAGCGAGCGTCTGCGCAAGCTCGCGCTCGACAGCACCGAGCTGACCGTCGACCATGCCTATACCGAGGTCG
>JAODBN010000305.1 GCA_025463965.1 Acidimicrobiaceae bacterium | reverse complement strand
GAGGGCTGTCCCCTCGGCCCTAGTGCAGGCGCAGCACCATCAGGATCTCGTCGCGGTCGTCCCCGGGCGAGAGCCGCATCGCCCCGGGTATGCGCCCGACCTCGCGGTAGCCGAAGCGCCGGTAGAGCTCGTCGGCGCCCGTGCCCTCCCGGACGGTCAGCAGCAGGAAGTCGAGACCGAGCCTGTCCGTGCCAAAGCGCCGGGCCTCCTCGAGCAGCGCGCTGCCGTGACCGCTTCGCTGGTGGTCGGGGTGGACCTGGAGGCGCTTGAGCGTCAGCCAGTGATCGGCATAGGGACGCGGGTCGCGCTCGAGCAGGAGCCACCCCACCGGCTCTCCACCGACGCTCGCCACGAGCAGGTGGTCGACGCCCTGGCGGATCCTCTCGAAGGCGGCCTCGGCTCTCGGCGGGATCGGCTCGAGCGCGAGCGGCGGCAAGAACCCGAGCGCACCTCCCGCATTGGTGGCGTCCACCCAGACTCGCCAGAGACGCTCCTCGAGCACCTCGTCCAGCAGCGGGTCCCAGCAGAAACGGCGCTCCTCGCCCGAATCGTCCATGGCGAGATCCTGCCAGCTCGCCCGGAAAGCCCGCTCACCGCCGACACGATGCGCCGCGCCTCGCTCCGTCGTGGCGCCCCGGGGAACCGGCGGGAGTCGCCCAAATCGTCCATGGCGGTTGCGGCGAACTATCCACGGAATCAAGCGGGGCCGAGGGTACGATCACCCCTCATGGATATATCGGGAAAGGTCCTGCGAGAGGTCGAGTTCCGGGACCGGCTCCGCGGCTACGACACCGACGAGGTCGATGAGTTCCTCGAGAAGGTGGCGGTCAGCATCGACGAGGTGCAGGCCGAGCTGGAGCAGCTGACCCGTCGCGCCGAGCGAGCTGAGCGCCGCGCCGAGCAGGCGGTGGCCTCACCGGAGGCGGCCCCGTCCGCGAGCTCCGAGCCCTCACCGGGAGAGGACGCGATCCGCCGGACCCTCGTGCTTGCCCAGCGCACCGCGGACATGGCGATCGCCGAGGCCCGCGAGGAGGCGACGCGGCTCTTGGAGGAGGCCCGCGCGGAGTCCGACGCGCTCGTCGGCCGAGCCCAAGAGGCCGCCCGGCGACTGCGCGACGACGCCGAAGAGGACATGCACCGTCGGGTCTCCCGCCTCGGCGACGAGCGCGAGCGACTCGAGCGCGAGGTGCAGACGCTGGTGCGACTGCTCGAGGCCGAGCGCTCTCGGCTCACCGAGTCGCTCTCCTCGGCGCTGCGCGTCGTCGGCGACCTGCTCGCCCCCTCCGAGGAGCTCAGCGACGCCCACGCCAGCCTGGCCGCCGAGCGCGAACCGGTCTTTCCGAGCTCGCCCCCGGCGGACTCCTCCGGGGAGGGCGAAGCGTCCGAGGATGGCTCCGACGTCGTGTCCCACGACGAGGAGGCCGAGGCGAGCGGTGCGGCGCATCCCGCCGAGCAGCTGGACCCGAGCGCCGGCCTTCAGGAGGGCGCTGAGCCCTCGAGCGCCGAGGCCCCCGTGCCCGATCCGGCCGACCCCGCCGCACCCGAGGCGCCCTTCTCGGAGTCCCAGCAGGGCTCGCACGGAGAGGCTCAGCCGTGGGGCGGGACCGGCTCGCCGGGAACCCTCGAGTCGAGCGGCGACGCCCCCGTGTCCGGCGCACGACTGCTCCCCGATGTCGAGGATGAGATCGCCGAGGACGCCGCTACCGCGTACGGCGGTCCGCCGTTCCCAGGAGGCGGGCCGACCTCCGCCTCGGACGACTCAGAAGAGGCGCTGTGGGAGCGGTGGGCGGCGGGGCGTGACCTGGGCGTGGTTCCCGGTCCTGAGGACTTCTCCGGCAACGAGCACCGCTTCGGGCGCCCGGGCGGCTTCACGGCCTGAGCACCGCCGGGGCCACAAGGTCCCGCTGGCCGGCGGCCCCGGGCGCGCCCTGGGACGAGCTTGCGGCACAGAACAGCTCCCGCCGACGACCGTCGAGCGGCCTCAGCCCTCGACGTGGACCAGGTGGAGCCGATTGATCCCGGCAAATCCTGGCAGTTCGAATTCCGTCTCGTACTCGATGCGGTCGTCGGCGCTTGCGCGCGCTGAGCCGGCGGGAAGCGACAACTCGACGGCGACGGCGAGCACCTGGCTCGACAGCTCCTTGCGCCAGCGGCCGACCGGTCCCCGCCCGTCCGGGCCCTCCCAGGCCTCCAGGACGGCCAGCGGAGCGGAGTCGAGCTCGAGGTGGAGGGCGATGCGGTCGGTGACCTGGAGGCCGGCTTGCTTTCGGGCCTGCTGCACGACGCGCACGAGGTCCCGGAAGGTCCCTTCGGCCTCGACGCGGTCCTCGGGCGCGGTGGAGACGAGGACCACGCCGTCCTCGCCGGCAAGCGTGCGCCCCACGTCGGCGCTCGCGCCGTCCTGCTTTGGCCGCAGCGCCAAGGTGTACTCGCCCTCTCGCAGCGTCGTGTCCCCGGCGACCACGGTCCCGTCCTCGCCGAGCTGCCAGTCCCCGCGCCGCACCGCCTGGATCACCTGCTGGGTGGCCGGTCCGAGGCGCGGGCCGAGTGCCGCAGGGACGAGGGAGAGGACGCTCTCGGTGTGTGCGCCGACGTCCTCGGACAGGTGGACCTCCTTCACGTTCAACTCGTCGGCGAGCAGGTCCTCGTAGCCCGAAAGGCGCGACGCCCCGGCGGCCACGACCGTCAGGCGCCGTAGCGGCAGGCGGGCGCGCAGTCCCTTTTCCTTGCGGATCGAGTGGGCGGCGGACGCCACCCGGCGCACGAGGTCCATCGCCGCGACGAGCTCGGGGTCGGCGGGCAGCTCGTCGGGGTCCGGCCAGTCGGCCAGGTGGACGCTGCGCTCGCCGGTGAGGCCCCGCCACACTTCCTCGGCGAGGAAGGGGAGGAGCGGCGCCACCACCCGGCACAGCGTCTCGAGGACGGTGTGGAGGGTGTCGTAGGCGTCGCGCTTGTCCTGGTCCATGCCGGTGGCGCCGCCCTGGCCCGACGGGCGCCAGAAGCGGTCCCGCGAGCGGCGCACGTACCAGTTGGTAAGGGCGTCGAGGTAGCTCGTGACCGCCCAGCACGCCCCCGCGAGGTCGTAGCGCTCGAGCGAGGCGGTGACCTCTTCGACGAGCGCTCGCGTCTTCGCCAGCGCGTAGCGGTCGAGCAGGCCGGTCTGGTCGACCCGGCGGCGACCCACCACGTGGTCGGCGCGCCCGTAGAGGGACAGGAAGTGCCAGCAGTTCCAGATCGGGTTGAGCGCCTGGCGGATCGGCTCGGTCATCGCCTGCTCTTCGATGACCACGTCCTGGCCGCGCAGCACCGGCGAGGAGAGCAGGTACCAACGCATGGCGTCGGCCCCGGCTCGGGCGAAGAACTCCTCGGGGTCGGGGTAGTTGCGCAGGCGCTTGGAGAGCTTGCGCCCGTCGTCGCCGAGCACGATCCCGTGAGCGAGGCACGTCGAGAAGGCCGGCCGGTCGAACAGGGCCGTGGCGAGCACGTGCAAGGTGTAGAACCAGCCGCGCGTCTGGCCGACGTACTCGCAGATGAAGCCCGCAGGGAAGTTGGCCTCGAAGCGCTCGGTGTCCTCGAAGGGGTAGTGGACCTGAGCGAAGGGCATCGAGCCCGAGTCGAACCAGACGTCCAGCACGTCGCTCACCCGGCGCATGGTCGACTTTCCCGTCGGGTCGTCGGGGTTGGGCCTCGTCAGCTCGTCGATCGCCGGGCGGTGCAGGTCTGCCGGGCGCACCCCGAAGTCCGCCTCGAGCTCGTCGAGCGAGCCGTAGACATCGACGCGCGGGTAGGCGGGATCGTCGCTCTTCCACACCGGGATGGGCGTGCCCCAAAAGCGGTTGCGCGAGATCGACCAGTCGCGCGCCCCCTCCAGCCACTTGCCGAAGGCCCCGTCGCGCACGTGCGCGGGGATCCAGTTGATGTCCTCGTTGAGCTCGAGCATGCGGGGCTTCACGGCGGTGACGTCCACGAAGTACGAGGAGACCGCCCGGTAGATGAGGGGGGTGTCCGTGCGCCAGCAGTGCGGGTAGCTGTGGTGGATCTCCTCGGCGGCGAACAGCACCCCCTCTTCGGTCAGGCGCTCGACGATCACGGGGTTCGCCTCGAAGACCTGCAGCCCCTCGTAGTCGCTGACGCGCGAGTCGAATCGCGCCCGATCGTCGACGGGGCAGATGACCGGGATCTCGTTCGCCTCGCAGATCTTCTGGTCGTCCTCGCCGAATCCCGGCGCCATCTGGACGATGCCGGTTCCTTCGTCTGTCGCGACGAAGTCCGCGGCGAGCACCGAGAAGGCGGCGGGGTGATCCTCTTCGACTGAGGAGAAGTACGGGAACAGCGGCCGGTAGTGGCGCCCGACGAGGGCCGAGCCCTTGACCGTGCCGAGGTGGACGGCGCCCTCGAGCTCGGCGGCGTACGCGTCGAGGCGCGCCTCGCCGATGACCAGCTTTCGGCCCCCGAGCGACAGCACCGCGTAGTCGAGGTCGGGCCCCACCGCGATGGCGAGGTTCGAGGGGAGGGTCCATGGCGTGGTGGTCCAGGCGAGAAGGCGGATCTCGCCGTCGAGCAGGCCCTCGGGGATCACTTCGTGGTAGAGGTCGAAGCCGACGGTGACCCCGGGGTCGACGCGGTCGCGGTAGGCGTCGTCCTGTCGGATCTCGAAGTTCGACAGCGGGGTCTCGCACTCCCAGCAGTACGGGAGCACCCGCAGTCCCTCATAGATCAGGCCCTTGTCGTGCAGCGACTTGAAGGCCCACAGCACGCTCTCCATGAACGTGGGGTCCATCGTCTTGTAGTCGTTGTGGAAGTCCACCCACCGGCCCTGGCGGGTGACGTAGCGCTCCCAGGCCTTGGTGTACTGCAGCACCGAGGCCCGGCAGTGCTCGTTGAAGCGGCCGATCCCGTACTCGGTGATCGGTCCGCGCCCCGAGACCCCGAGCTCCTTCTCCGTCTGGATCTCGGCGGGAAGCCCGTGGCAGTCCCAGC
>JAODBN010000198.1 GCA_025463965.1 Acidimicrobiaceae bacterium | reverse complement strand
GAACGACGATTCCCTGCTCGACCGAAAGCTCGCCCTCTCGCGAGGCGCCCTGCCTCCCGCTCACCCGCGTTCGGTGCCACGCCTCGTCCAGCCCGGCGGTGATCGTGCGTCCCGCCTCGGCGAGCGCCGCCATCAGCGCGTCAGCGTCGTGGAAGTTCAGCAGCGGGGCGATCACGTCCTGCTCCTGCAGGACGAGACGGTCGCCGTTCGACCGGGTCCGGCACTGCAGGGCACAGCGCGTCGCAGTGATGAGGGCGTCCGCCTCCGCCTGGACCTCGGGGTCCTCGGCGGCCTCGACCTCAGGCAGGGCCAGGCGGATCGCCCGCAGCGCCGAGGCGTCCCGAAGCCCGCCTGCGGACTGCTTGAGGTCCGGCTCGAGAAGGAAGGCCAGCTCCCCCGAGCGCTGGTGGCGAACCGCCACCACCTCGGCGAGCTCTTTCAGGTAAGTGGAGGACTGGCGAACCCACACCTGACGGACCTCCCGCAGCAGCGGCTCGGCAGGCGCGGGGTCCCCGGCCACCACCCGGGCGTCGAGCAACCCGAGCGCCACCTTCAGGTCTTCTTTCGCCATCGCCAGGGCCTCGCTACGGGTCCGGACGCTGTGATCGAGGCGGAGCCCTTCGTCCCACAGCGAGTACCAGATGGCCTGGGCCACTTCCTTGTAGCGACGCCGGCCCCGGTGCAGCAGGACGAGGTCGAGGTCGCTTCCGGGGCAAAGCTCGCCCCGCCCGTAGCCGCCGACAGCAAGCAGGCAGTAGCCGCGGCTGCGCCCGCCGGTGGCCGACTCGAAGAGCGCCTGTACGTGGGAGTCGGCGGCATCGGAGTACGCCCGGGCAAAGGACCAGGGGGAGAGCTTTCCCGCCAGCAGCTCGGCGGCGAGGGCGTCGCGTGCCGGGCGCAGCGTGAGGCTTTCTTTCGCTGGCGCGTCGGGCACCGTTCCGACCTGGTCGATCGAATGATCCGCTGGCACCGTGCCCAGGTTAGGGGATCGCCTCTTGCCTGCCGGGAAAAGGATTGCCCGCTCTCGCCCCTGTGCTTACTTTTGCGACGCGAGGGTCGTAGAACCTTGCGTTCTGGAGCCCGTCCGGCTCCTCGCCTCGGACTCGTCGGCTGGCACTTGACCCCGTTGGCAGCGCGACCGTGCGGCGTGGTGGCCGCGAGCAGGAGAATGCAGCATGAGCAACGACACCCAGCGGGGCGCTCCCGGAGCACCGGGGCCTGGCCCGGGCGCCTCGGCGGCCATGTCGGGGCGAGACGGGCTCGTGAGCGCGCCGGCCGGTGGCGTGGTTCCCGCCCTCTCCGTCGACGGCGTCTCCGTGCGCCTCGGTGGTCGAGCCGTGCTCGAGGAGGTCACCTTCGAGGTCGCCCCCGGGGAGCTCACCGCCCTGATCGGTGCCAACGGAGCGGGCAAGACCACGCTGTTGCGCGTGGTCCTCGGCATGCAGACCCACACGACAGGCAGCGTGCGGGTCAACGGGAGGACGGGGGCGGCACGCGGTGAGATCGGCTACGTCCCCCAAAAGGTCCTGCTCGACCCCGACCTTCCCCTTCGCGCCCGGGACCTCGTCGCCCTGGGCGTCGACGGCGACCGCCTCGGGCTCCCGCTGCGCACCCGAGAGCGGCGGGAGCTGACCGAGGAGATGTTGGAAGCCGTCGGAGCCGGCGCCTTCGCCGGCGCGCGGGTGGGCAGCTTGTCGGGCGGTGAGCAGCAGCGGGTGCTGATCGCCCACGCCCTCGTCAACCGGCCCCGGGTGCTGTTGCTCGACGAGCCGCTCGCCAACCTCGACCTTCGCAGCGAGCAGGAGGTGGTGGAGCTGCTCGCCCGTATCTCGCGCGAGCAAGGACTCGCCGTGCTGCTATCCGCCCACGACATCAATCCGCTCCTGCCGGTGACTGAGCGCATCGTCTACCTGGAGGGTGGCCGGGCCGTGAGCGGCACGATCGAGGAGGTCGTGCGGTCCGAGGTGCTGAGCCAGCTCTACGGGCGCCACGTCGACGTGCTGCGCGTGCACGACCGGATCCTCGTCGTGGCGGGCGAGGCGCGAGAGCACCCGCTGCGAAGAAAAGACGAAGAAGGCCCCGACGCAGGCGTGGTGTCGCTTCGCTGAGCGCTTCAGCCGCTGGGCCCCGCGCTCAGGGCGCCGGGGGCACTCCGACGAGGCTCTGGCCCTGCGGATCGGTCTCCTCGCCGACCGGCCAGGTGCGGCGCCCGACGCCGACGTGCACGTGGACCTCGTCGCCCACCTCCGCGCCGAGCGCGTCGTAGGAGCGGCGCGCGAGCTGGACCCACGTGTCGGTGCCGTCCTCGAGGAGGACCTCGAGGCGCACCTCGAAGCCGAGCCGGACGATCCGCTCGATCCGGCCCCGGTGCGAGCCGGGCAGCGCCTCCCTCGTCACCACGAGGTCGTGCGGGCGGACCCAGCTGCCATCGAGGCGCGTCGCCGGCCCGAGGAAGGTCAAGACGAACTCGCTGGCGGGGTGGTCGTAGCACTCCGCCGGAGTGCCCACTTGCTCGAGGCGGCCGTCGCGGACGACCGCGATGCGATCCGCTACCTCCATCGCCTCCTCCTGGTCATGGGTGACGAGCACCGTGGTCACCTGGACCCGCTCGTGCAGCTCTCGAAGCCACGTCCGCAGCTCCTTTCGCACCTGGGCGTCGAGCGCCCCGAAAGGCTCGTCGAGCAAGAGCACGCGGGGCTGGACGGCGAGCGCCCGGGCGAGTGCCATGCGCTGGCGCTGCCCGCCGGAGAGCTGCGCGGGATAGCGCCGGGAGAACCCGTCGAGCCGGACGAGCTCGAGCAGCTCGCTAACGCGCTCGGCGATCTCCGCCTTCGGCCGATGCCGGACCTTCAGGCCGAACGCCACGTTCTCCCACACGGTCATGTGCCGGAACGGGGCGTAGTGCTGGAAGCAGAAGCCGATGCCCCGGGTGCGTGCGGGGAGGTGGGTGACTTCCTCGCCGTCGATAGCGATCGTTCCGGAGTCGGGCTCTTCGAGGCCGGCGATGATGCGCAAGATGGTCGACTTGCCGCCTCCGCTCGGCCCGAGCAGCGCCATCAGCGATCCGGCGGGGACCTCGAAGGTGACGTCGTGCAGCGCCGGAGCGGTGCCGAAGGACTTGGAGATGGACTGGACGGTGATGCTCACCGGATTCGGGCCTCCCGGGATCGGCTGAAACTGAGTGCGGCGAGAACGGCGACGGACAGCAGCCCGAGCAAAAGTGCTCCGGCGTATGCCCCGGCGGGATCGAAGTTCGTGAACGAGTCACTCACAAACTGGGTGAAGGTCTGGGTGCGGCTGACGATGTCGCCCGACACCACGCTCATGGCGCCGAACTCGCCGAGGATCCTCGCCGTCGTGAGCAGCACGCCGTAGGCGAGTCCCCAGCGGATCGTCGGAAGGGTGATCCGCCAGAAGGTGGTGAGGGCGCCGGCGCCGAGGGTCTCGGCGGCCTGCTCCTGCTCGTCGCCCACCTCCTGGAGCACGGGAAGCACCTCGCGCACCACGTAAGGAAGCGAGACGAAGGCCGACGCGATGACGATGCCCGGGCACGCGCAGATCACCTCGATGCACCGCGCCGCCAGCCACGGTCCGGCCCATCCCTCCCGGCTCGACCACAAGAGCACGAGCCCGAGCCCGACGACGACGGGGGAGAGCGACAGCGGCAGGTCCACGAGCGCCTCCAGGAGGCTGGCGCCCGGGAAGCGGCGGCGGGCGAGGAGCAGGGCCATGCCCACTCCGAAGACGGTGTTGAGGGCGACGGCGAGCGCGGCCGACTCGAGGGTGAGCACGAACGCGTGGATCGCGGCGGGGGTGGTGACCGCGTTCCACGCGCTGGAGAAGCCCGGCGACAGGGCACGCCAGACCACCGACCCGGCGGGCACCCCGACGAGGAACCCCACATAGGCCAGACAGAACAGGCGCAGACCCCAGCGAAGCGCCAGCCGGCGGGCCTTCACGGCAGCTCCGCGGTGATGAAGCGACGCCGGATCGTCGAGAAGATCAGGAGGGCCACGAGCGCGAGCGCGAAGAGTACGAGCGAGGTCGCGGCCGCCGCGGGAAGGTCGTCGTTCTCGACGAACCCGAAGATGACGACCGAGGCGACCTGGGTCTTGAGCGGCAGGTTGCCCGAGATGATGGTGAGGGACCCGTACTCACCGAGCGCCCGGGCAAAGCCGAGGCCGGCGCCGGTGATGATGGCAGGGGCGAGGCTGGGGAGGGTGACGCGCCGGAACGTGGCCCAAGGCGACGCGCCGAGCGAGGCGGCGGCCTCTTCGCTCTCCTGGTCGAGGGCGGCGAGCACCGGCTGCACGCTTCGGACCGCGAAGGGAAGCGTCACGAACGCCATGGCGACGACGACCGCGGTGCGCGTGTAGGCGATGTCGGCGTGCAGCGGGCTGTTCGGCCCGTAGAGGCTGACGAGCACGATCCCGGCGATGACGGTCGGAAGGGCGAACGGCAGATCCACGAACGGGCCGATGACGCGGGCGAAGACCGAGCGGTGGTCGCGCACGAGCAGCCACGCCACGGCGGTTCCTGCAAGGGCGTTCACCACGACGACGATCAACGAGGAGACGACCGTCAGCTCCAGTGCGGCGCGCACCTGCACCTGGGACACCTCCCGCCAGAACGCGGATGGTCCTCCGGAGAAGGCCTTGGAGAACACCGCCACCATCGGAAGCAGGACCAGCAGGCTCAGGTAGGTCACCGCGAGGCTCGGTCCCGGCAGCCGGCGGAGCGCGGCTCGACGGGCCCGCCGGCGCGAGCCTGCCGAACGGGCCGAGCCCGACCGCCGCGCCGAGGCGCTGCGGTCGGGCTCGAACTCGCCGCGAACCGGGTCGAGAAGCGAGGTCAAGAAGTCAGCTGCTCGACGTCGACACGCCCAGATGCTGCTCGATCTGGGTCACGATCCCGCTTGTCGCCCCGAAGAACTTCGTGGCGATCGAGTCCCATCCCCCGACGTACTGGATGGTGAACAGCCCCTTCGGGTCAGGGAACTTCGTGCGGAACTTCGCCTCGACCGCTGGGCGCACCGAGCGGTAGCCGAGCTGGGCCCACTCGGTCTGTCCCGCCGGCGACAGCAGGTAGGTGACGAAAGCCTTGGCCGCCGCGGCGTTCTTCGAGTTCGTCGTCACGGCGATCGGGTTCTCGATCAGGAGCGACTGGGGCGGGATCACGTAGCTCAGCGCCACCTTCGACCGCTGCGCCTGGATGGCGTCGTCCTCGTAGTCGAGAAGGACGTCGTGCTTGTTGCCGTCTTGCACAAAGGCCTGCAGCTCGTCGGCCGCGCTCGCGCTCTGGGCCACGGTCTTCGACAGGATCGACTGGAGGAAGGACTGTGCCTGGCTGGTGGACTTGCCCTGCTTCAGCTCGGCGCCGTAGGCCGCCATCAGGTTCCAGCGGGCGCTCCCGGAGCTGAAGGGGTTCGGTGTGAAGATCCGCACTCCGGGCTTCACCAGGTCCTGCCAGCTCGTGATGTGCTCGGGGTTTCCCTTCGGCACCACGAACACGACCACCGAGTCGGTCACCATGCCTCGGGTCGTCGTGTTGGAGTTCCAGCTCGAGGACACGAGCTTGTCCTTGACCAGGCGCTCCATGTCGGTTGCGAGCGAGAAGTTGACCACGTCAGCCGGCTGGCCGGCGGCGACGTTGCGCGACTCGGTGCCCGACGGTCCGAAGGAGTAGGAGAACTTGACGTTCTTTCCGGCGGTCGTCTGCTGGAACTTGTCGACGAGCTGCAGATAGGCCGGCTCGGGCGTGGAGTACGCGACGAGCGATACCGTGCCCGAGGGGCTGGACGAGCTCGAAGCTGCGGCCGCCGCGCCGGTCGCTACGACGCCGCCACCGGCGGCGAGCGCTGCCGCAGCACAAGCCATCAGCCGCCGACGGCTCGTGTGGCGGTTGCTGATCCACTCGTCGGTCGAGATCTCTTGGCGGGACACGTCGCTCCTCCTCTGTGATTTCACTGGCTCTGCTCGTCGCCTTTATGCGCTCCGGCGCCTTGCTCCTGGATCCGACGCAGCAACTCCTGCGCGTGATCCGTTCGCTCGAGCAGGCCGACAGCATATACATAAACCTGACCAACTTGGTCGGAATAGCGGAACTCCTCGGAATCACGGGCTACGAGGCGTCGCAGCGGGTGGCGGCCATCACCGCCAGCCGTCGGACGGAGGTGCTGACCTGCGGGTTCGAAGCGGGCGGAGCGGACCGTAGCCTGAATGCATGTGCGGACGGTTCGTGCTGGCGACGCCGCCCGATCAGCTGGCGAGCTGCTTCGGTGCGGTGGTGAGCGACGAGGCGGCTGAGGCGGTGGCGCCGAGCTGGAACGTGGCGCCGACCTCCACCGTGCTCGGGGTCAGGGTCACCTCGGCCGGTGTGCGAGAGCTGGGGCCGTACTACTGGGGCCTTGTTCCGTCGTTCGCTAAGGGGCCGGAGGTGGGGGCGCGGATGCTGAACGCTCGCGCCGAGTCGATCGCCGAGCGTCCCGCGTTCCGCTCGGCCTTTGTCCGCCGGCGACTGCTCGTGGTCGCGGACGGCTTCTACGAGTGGAAGAAAGGCCCGGGCCGGACCCCTCAGCCCTTCTACTTCTCCCGCCGCGACGGTGCTCCGCTGGCCTTCGCGGGGCTCTTCGAGCGCTGGTGGGCGCCCGGTGCCGAGGACGGCGCGCCGTCTCTTGTGAGCTGCACCATTGTCACGACCGGGGCCGGCGAGGATCTCACCGGAATCCACGACCGGATGCCGGTGGTGCTCGAGAGCGGCGCTCAGGAGCGCTGGCTGGAATCGGCTGGCGATCGCGACGAGCTTGAGTCCCTGCTCCAGCCATCACCGGGTGGAACCCTCGTCGCCTGGCCCGTCGACCGCCGGGTGGGCAACGTGGCCAACGACGACCCCGGGATGCTCCAGGTGGTCGCTGACCCCGACGCAGCGACTGATGACCCTGCGCGCTCGGTCGAGCCGCTCAGCTTCGGCTGGGACCTCAGCCGCAATGGCTGAACCGGTCGATCCGCCCTCGCGTGGGGTGATGACGGTGGTGCTGACCCCGGGGGGACAGCTCTTCTTGCACCACCGAGACGACCTTCCTGGCGTGCTCTACCCCGGGCACTGGGCCGGGTTCGGCGGCTCGCTCGAGGCAGGTGAGACGCCAGAGGACGCGCTGATCCGCGAGATGGAAGAGGAGACAGGCCTTGTGATCGCGCCCGGCGAGGCCACGGTCGTGGGCGAGATCATCGACCCGGAGGCAGACGGGCGCATTGTCACCCTCTCCTATGTCGTACGCGAGCTGGACCTGGAAGAGATCGTGCTCACCGAGGGCCAAGGCTTCGGACTGTTCTCTCCCGAGGAGCTCGACGGTCTCTTGCTCGTCCCGTTCGTGCGCGAGCTGATCGAGCGCCACCTGCTCGGCCTGCTCGACCGGCGCTAGCAAGAGCCGACGGACCAAGGGCGGTCGGCTTTGTCTCTTGCCTCAGTGGTCCGGCTGAAGTGCAGCCGCGTGCTCGCTGGGATTGCGTCGCAATAGGGCGTCGGGCGGCAGGTAGATCGTGAGGTGGTGCAGGCCACCGTCGCCTCGCAGATGGAGTTCGAACGCGGCCTGGCCGGTCTCGGGGTGGAGAGCGGCCCGGTAGTGCCCAGAGGTCCAGCCTTCCGCGATGGCGAGCTCGAGCAGCTCGCCGTCCTCGACGAGCTGCCCGTCGAGCAGATGGCGGATTCCGCCCGGAGCCTGGACGTCGCTCACGGCACGCCGACCTCGCCGCGTTCGGCGCGTGCTCTGCCGGCCGACGCATCCCAGCGGGCTTCCACCCGACCGAATCGCCAAACGGCGAGGGCGGCGATCCAGGTGACGACGAAGAGGCCGACCACAAAGAAGCCTGCGGAGTTGATGTTGAAGCGCTCGAAGAAGCTCCAGGCACCGCCGTGCCAAGACAGCTCCGACGGGAGAAGGCCGAGGAGCTCGATCGTGCCGATGACGAAGGCGACCGTCACCGACAGGGCCGTGATGATGATGTTGTAGTAGATCTTGCGGACCGGCCGGAAGAAGGCCCATCCGTAAGCGAAGTTCATGAAGCAGCCGTCGAGGGTGTCGAAAAGGCTCATGCCGGCGGCGAAGAGGATCGGCAGCGAGAGGATCGCCCAGAACGGGAGGCCGCTCGCCACCGCCGAGCCGGACAGGACGAGCAAGGCGACCTCACTTGCGGTGTCGAAGCCCAGCCCGAAGAGCACGCCGATCGGGTAGATCTTCCACGGTGCGTCGATGCGCTGGGACAGCTTGCCGAAGAAGCGGTTCATAAAGCCCCGCTTGTTCAGCTGCTCCTCGAGCTCGGCCTCGTCGTAGCGACCCTGGCGCAGCTGGTGGAAGAGCCGGGCGATCGAGACGAGGATCACGACGTTCAGGGCGGCGATGAGGTAGAGGAAGAGCCCCGAGACGAGCGTGCCGACGACGCTCGTGACGTTGTGGAGACCCGAGTGCGGGTTGCTCACTTGCTGGTCGAGCGAGCGGATCCCGAAGTTCAGCAGCACAGCCAGCACGAAGACGACCGTCGAGTGTCCGAGGGAGAAGAAGAAGCCCACGCTGAGCGGCCGTTTTCCCTCCGACATGAGCTTTCGCGTGGTGTTGTCGATGGCCGAGATGTGGTCGGCGTCGAAGGCGTGGCGCATCCCGAGCGTGAGCGCGAGCACCCCGGTGCCAAGGCCGAACACCTGGCTGTCGGAAAGCCGGTAGTGGTGGGGGATGGCCGAGCCGAGGAGGGCGAAGCCGACGACGTAGAGGGCCAGCACCGCTGCCGCCATGCCGCCGACGCGGGCCCATTCGCGGGGGGTCAGTCCGTTGCGGACAGCCTCCAGGCGGGAGCGGACACGGGTGCTCGTGGTGACTGCCATCTTCGCCTCCCCGTCGCGTCCCGGGCCGAGCGTAGCCTGATGCGACCAGGACGCAAGAAGGCCCAGGTGGCAACGACGCCTTCGGTAGGCTGGCACCATGTCGTTGGGCCGGACGGGCGGGGAGGCGCAGGAGCGCCCCCTTGCGGCGACTACCGCCGGAGAACCGATCGCCGCCGACCGGGGTGTCCTGCCCGGGGAGGATCCGGTGGAGGAGGTGCTGTCGCTCCTGCGCGCCCGAGGCGGCCGGGTGACGAGCTCGCGTCGGCTGCTGCTGCGCTGCTTGTTCGGCGACGGGGCGCACCGCACGGCCGAGGAGCTGGCGGAGGCGGTCCAGGCCCAGGCGCCGGACGTGCACCTGTCCACGATCTACCGGAACCTCGACGAGCTCGAGCGGCTGGGGGTGGTGGTCCACGCCCATCTCGGCCACGGACCAGCGACGTATCACCTGGCCTCGGAGACCCATGGCCATCTGGTGTGCGAATCCTGCGGGACGATGGTGGAGGCGTCCGAGGATCTCTTTGCGAGCCTTGCCGAGGAGGCCCGGGAGCGATTCGGCTTCGTGATCGACCCTCGGCACTTCGCCGTGCTCGGGAGCTGTCGTCACTGCGCGCCGCCCGACAGCCGCGTCTGAGGCGCGATGGCAGAGGACGAGAAGCCACCGCAGGGCCAGCGGGCGTTCGGGATCTCGGCTTCGGAGGGAGGGTGGCGACCTACCGTGGGCGACACCGAGCAGCGGGTGCTCGGGGTGCCGCTCAGCTGGCTTGGCTCGCAGGGCTCGGTCGATCTTCGCTGGCTTCGCCACCCGATCCGGTGGACCCGGTGGCGCCTGGAGGTCCATCGCCGGGGTCCCTACGCCCCGCGCTTTGAGAACTTCGGTCGGGCCGAGCGCCCTTCTGATCCATAGTTCCGAGTCGGTCCCCCCTGAGGATGCTCGGGGCGAAGCGAGACGAACATACGTTCGATAACGTGAGTCGCCCATGAGCGCTGCCCGACCACTCGAGACGTGGCCCGACCGGGCCGAGGGCCGCACCGCACGAGGGCGCGCCGGGGGAGCCGAACCGGCCGGTGGCCAAGCAGAGCTGGCGCTCTTGGCCCAGCGGGTCAGTCCTCACCAGCTGGCCCGAGAGGAGCTGCTTGCCGTACCGCCCGAGCTGGCCGATCTGCTCGGGACCCCGGGGTTACGGCGGGGAAGCACCCTCGTGATCGAGGCGGCCCCGTGCCCGGGGGCGACCTCCCTGGCGCTCGGCCTGCTCGCGGTGGTGGGTGCCACAGGGGGATGGAGCGCCGTGGTGGGACTGCCCGACCTCGGGCTGCTCGCGGCCGAGGAACAGGGGGCGGCCCTCGACCGGCTCGTGCTGGTGCCTGCGCCGGGCGAGCGGGCAGCGTCGGTGGTGAACACCCTGCTTGGAGCCTTCGACTTGGTGCTCGCCCGCCTGCCAGCGACGCTCGGCGCGAGCTCGGCCCGTCGGCTGTCGGCTCGGGCGAGGGAGCGACGCTCCGTCTTGGTGGTGACCGGATCTGGAGTGGCCGAGGTGGAACCCGTTCGCTCGAGCCGGTCGGCGGCGCGCTGGCCTGAGCGCCCCGAGGCGAGCCTGAAGGTGGTGTCCTCGTCCTGGGAAGGGATCGGGGCGGGAAACGGACGACTGAAGGAACGCCGGGTGGAGGTGGCGTCCCATCGGCGCCGGGCCGCTCCCGAGGAGCTGCGACGCGAGCTCCTGCTGGCAGCGGCCCGGTGAACCTGATCGGGCGCTCCCGATGAGGAGGCGACCCTGCGACGAGCCGCCAGGTCCCCGGAGCCTGGTCGTGAGCTGTCCCGACTGGCCAGTCACCGTGGCGGGGCGAGCGGGGCCGGTGGCGGTGGTGGAGCGCCATCTGGTGGTTGCCGCCTCGAGCGACGCCCGCGCGAACGGCGTCCGACCGGGCCAGCGCCGACGGGAGGCCGAAGCGCACTGTCCTGCGCTCGTCGTGCTGAGCCGGGACGAAGGGGGAGAGCTCCGGGCCTTCGAGGGCGTGGTGCGGGGCCTTGAGTCGCTCGGGGTTCTGGTGACCGTCCGCCAGCCCGGCTGGGCGTCGCTCGCCACCCGTGGGCCGGCCCGCCGGCTGGGCGGCGAGGCGGCGCTTGCCCGGGTGGTGGCGGCTCTCCTTGAGGCAGCGGCGCCTGCAAACCTGCTGGTGGGCCTCTCCGACGAGCCGGCCCCTCCGGGGAACGGGGAGTGGTCTTCGCCCGAGCGCGTGGGCCAGTGGTGGCGCATCGGGATCGCGGACGGTCCCTTCACGGCAACGCTGGCAGCCCGGGTCGGCGCCCTCGTCCCTCCCGGCGACGGCCCCTCGTTCCTCGCTCCTTTCGGAGTGGAGCTGCTCGGCCGGCCCGAGCTGGCAGACCTGCTGCGACGCCTTGGCCTGGCGACCCTCGGCTCGTTCGCCGCTCTTGACGAGGGCGAGGTGTCGGCACGTTTCGGAGCCGACGGGGCCCGGGCGCACCGCCTGGCGAGGGGCCTCGGGCAGGAGGCGGTTTCCCCTCGCCGTCCCCCGCTCGAGCTGGCAGTGGGCCAGGAGCTGGAGCCCCCGGCGGAACGTCAGGAAGCGGTGGTCCTCCTCGCCCGGGCGCTGGCGGAAGCCCTCGGGGAGCGTCTGGCCACCGCCGGCCTGACCTGCACGTTGCTCCGCGTGGAGGTGGTGACCGAGGTCGGCGAGCGACTGGAGCGGTGCTGGGCCGACGAAGAGGGATGGAGCCCGTCGCTGCTCGCCGAGCGGCTCCGCTGGCAGCTCGAGGCATGGCTTCCGGCTCCGGCTGTCGGCGAGGAGGATCTAGCCGGGGCAGGGATCGCCCACCTTGGGCTTGTCCCCTTGGAGGTGATCCCGGCCCGGGGACGCCAACTGGAGCTGTGGGGGCGCCCGCGCGCCGGAGAGGAGCAGGTGGCTCGAGCCGTGGCCCGGGTGCAAGGAATGCTCGGAGCCGACCAGGTCCTCCGTCCCGTCCCCGAGGGGGGGAGAGGGCCGGCGGAGCAGGTCCGCCTGGTCCCCTTCGGGGACCCCTTCCAGCCGGGCTCGCGAGACGCTCCCTGGCCGGGCCGACTGCCGGCGCCCTCTCCAGCGGTCGTGCCGATGGTTCCCCATCCGGCGCTCCTTGTCGATGCGAGCGGGGAGCCGGTCCGGGTGAACGGGCGGGGGGAGGCGAGCGCCGAGCCGGCCCGGCTCGTGATCGGGGACGGACCCGAGCTCTCGCTTTGCGCCTGGAGCGCCCCCTGGCCGTGTGAGGAGCGGTGGTGGGACCGATCCGGTCGGCGGCGCCGGGTGCGCCTCCAGGTGCTGACCAGCGCTGGCGAGGGCTTCTTGATGGTCCTCGAGCAGGGCAGCTGGGCCGTAGAAGGCCGATACGACTGAGGCCGTCTACCGTGGCTTTGACGGAGGCCGGAGGGGGACAGATGGCGACGAGCGTCCAGGGCGTGGTGGCGCGACGGAAGGGTGAGCCCGTCTCGTTGGAGACGATCCTTGTTCCGGAGCCGGGACCGGGCGAGGCCAGGGTCCGGGTGCAGGCCTGTGGGGTCTGTCACACCGACCTGCACTATCGAGAGGGCGGGATCAACGACGACTTCCCCTTCCTGCTCGGTCACGAGGCGGCCGGCGTCGTGGAGTCCGTCGGCGAGGGGGCGGGCTCGCTCGCTCCGGGCGACTTCGTGGTGCTCAACTGGCGGGCGGTCTGCGGGGAGTGTCGGTCCTGTCGCCGCGGGCGCCCGTGGTACTGCTTTTCCACCCGCAACGCCGCCCAGAAGATGACCCTCTCCGACGGCACGCCGCTTACCCCGGCGCTCGGGATCGGTGCCTTCGCCGAGATGACGCTCGTGGCGGCGGGACAGTGCACCAAGGTGGATTCCCGCGCCCGGCCCGAGGCGGTCGGCCTGCTCGGCTGCGGGGTGATGGCCGGGATCGGCGCGGCGCTCTTCACCGGCGAGGTGGGACCCGGCGACAGCGTGGCGGTGTTCGGCTGTGGCGGGGTGGGGGACGCGGCGATCATGGGGGCGCGACTTGCGGGGGCTCACACGATCGTGGCGGTGGACCGAGACCCGCGAAAGCTCGAGATCGCCCGCGAGCTCGGGGCGACGGCGGTGGTCGACGCCGCAAGTGAAGACCCCGTCGAGGCGATCCGGGCGCTCACCGGTGGTTTCGGCGCAGACGTATGCATTGAGGCGGTCGGCCATCCAGAGGTGCTGAAGCAGGCGTTCTACGCACGGGATCTGGCAGGGACCGTCGTCCAGGTCGGAGTGCCCACCCCAGAGATGCGCATCGAATTGCCGATGATCGACTTCTTCGGCCGGGGCGGCCGACTGAAGCCGAGCTGGTACGGGGACTGTCTCCCGTCCCGGGACTTCCCGGTCCTCGTCGACCTGTACCTCCAGGGTCGCCTCGATCTCGACCGGTTCGTGAGCGAGACGATCCCGCTCTCGGGCGTCGAGGAGGCCTTCGCCCAAATGGGGCGGGGAGAGGTGCTGCGCTCGGTAGTGGTGCTCGGACGGTGAGCGGAGCGCCTTCGATCGAGCTCGTGCGCACGGCAGGCACCTTCCGCCTGGATGGCCAGGAATTCGCGGTGGAGAACAACGTCTGGCTGGTCGGCGACGAGGAGGAGATCCTCGTGATCGACGCCGCCCACGACCATCGGCCGATCGAGGAGGCGATTCGTGGCCGGCGCCTCGTGGCGATTGTGGCGACTCACGGCCACAACGACCACGTCAACGCGGCCGGCGCACTGTCGGAGGCGACCGGCGCCCCGGTGCTCCTCCATCCGGGCGACCGGATGCTGTGGGACGACGTCTATCCCGGACGCGCCCCAGACGGCCCGCTCGTGCCCGGCTCGGAGCTGAGTGTGGGGAGCGCCCGTCTGGAGGTGCTCGCCACCCCCGGCCACAGCCCCGGCAGCTGCTGTCTGTTCGAGCGCGATGCCGAGGTGCTGTTCTCCGGAGACACCCTGTTCAACGGGGGACCGGGGGCCACCGGTCGGAGCTTCTCTGACTTTCCGACCATCATCGGCTCGATCCGCGACCGCCTTCTCGTACTGCCGGGCGCCACGCGGGTTCTGCCTGGTCACGGCGAGGAGACCACGATCGGCCAGGAGGCCCCTCACCTCGAAGGGTGGATCGCCCGGGGTCACTGAGCTCGAAGGACCCCTCCCTTCCCGTTTGGGAAGCACCGTGCCCGAGAAGCTAAGCCGGCGCAGAGCTGGCTTGGGCCGGCGAATCGCCGGCAGTTGCCACCGGACGGGGGATCGAGGGCCGACGTGGGATTTGTCAGGGAGGCTTTCACCGGGAAGAACCGGTTCGTCATCGGCATCTCGCTGCTGGCGGCGCTCGGCGGCTTCCTCTTCGGCTTCGACACCGGCGTGGTCAGCGGCGCCCTCCCCCTGATCAACAAGTCGTTGCACGCAGGCTCGTCCGGCGAGGCCTGGGTGGCCGGATCGTTGCTCCTCGGCGCGGTCGCCGGAGCCGTGATCGCCGGGGGGCTGGCCGACCTCATCAGCCGCAAGTGGACGGTGTTCCTCGCCGGGGTGATCTACATCGTGGCCGCGCTCGGATCGGCGTTCGCCCCGAACCTGCCGCTGCTCTACCTGTGCCGCTTCGTGCTCGGTATCGCCGTTGGCACCTCGTCGTTCGTGGGGCCGATGTACATCAGCGAGCATGCCCCGAAGAACCTGCGCGGCGGCTTGACGGCGCTGAACCAGCTGGCGGTGACCTTCGGCATCTTGATCGCCTACCTCGTGGACGACGCCTTCAAGAACGTCGGCGGGAACTGGCGATGGATGTTCGGACTGGGAGTGGTGCCTGGGATCGCGCTCGCCGCCGCAATGATCTTCGTTCCCTACACGCCGCGCTGGCTGGTCGAGAAGGGCCGCACCGAGGAGGCCAGCGCGGTGCTGGCGAAGACCCGTGACAAGGGCGAGATCGACGAGGAAATGGAGGAGATCGAAAAGGTCGTGGAAGGCGAGTCCTCGTTCGGGCTCCGTGGCCTTGTGAGCCCGCGCATCCGTCCGCTGCTGCTCGTCGGGATCCTGCTCGCCGTGTTTCAGCAGGTACTCGGGATCAACACGGTCATCTACTACGGCGCCACGATCCTTGGCTTCGCCGGGTTGTCGACCTCCAGCTCCATCGCCCAGGCGGTGTTCATCGGCGTGGTCAATCTCGTGTTCGCCGGCGTCGCGGTGCTGATGCTCGATCGGGTGGGCCGGCGGCCGCCGCTGCTGATCGGCACGATCGGTTGCGTCATCGGCCTCGTGGCGCTCGGGTGGTACTTCCACGCCGGCACCAGCTTCCAGCATCACAACGCATGGATCGCGCTCGTGGCGATGATGTTCTACATCGCCGCCTTCGAGATCAGCCTTGGGCCGATCTTCTGGGTGATGATCGCCGAGATCTTCCCGCTCGAGGTGCGCTCGAAGGCCATGGCGGTCGCGACCGTGTTCAACTGGGCCTTCAACTTCCTCGTCTCGTACTTCTTCTTGCGGCTCGTCTCGGCGATCGGCGAGGACGGGACGTTCTGGCTGTACGCCGGGCTCGGGGTGGTCGCGGTGGCCTACTTCTACTTCCAGGTGCCCGAGACAAAGGGCCGCGCCCTCGAGGAGATCGAGCAGGACATCCACGGCACACAGGCCGCCTCGGCGGGTCACCCAGTCTGAGATCAGACCTTGTCGAACACGTCCGGGCCGTCGAAGACGTAGGCGGTGATCCCCGCCTCTCGAGCGGCAGCCACGTTCACCTGCTTGTCGTCGACGAAGACGACCTCATCGCCGGACGCGCCGAGTGCCTCGAGCGCGAGGGCGTAGACAGCAGGGTCGGGCTTGACCTCGCCGAGGTCGCAGCTGAACAGGCGTGGTGAGAACGAGGCAAGCCACTCCTGGCCGTCGGCCACCCGGGCGACCTCGTGCGGGGCGTTCGACAAGAGCGCGGGTCGCAAGCCTCGCCGCACGGCACGGTCCACCGCGGCGAGCGAGGGCTCGCTGGGGCGCGTCCAGCCGGCGACGTCGAGCTCGATCAGTTGGGCGAGGAGCTCCTCGGCGAGCGGCTCTGGTGCTCGCAGCACAGCGCGCCAGAACTGTGACGCGCTGAGGTCCGCTCGGTCATAGGCCACGCGGTGCGCCCAGTAGCTCTCGGAGAAGACCTCGGGATCGAGGCCGCTCAGGCGCACGAGCTCGCTCACCTTGTCCGGGTCCTGGGGAAGCGACAGCACCTCGCCGTAGTCACAGAGCAGCCAGGTCATGCCATCCTCCTTCGTCCACCGAATCGGCGGGGAGCCCAGAGGCTAACGGGCCGTCCTTGCTCAGCCCGAACAAGCTGGGGCGGATCCGTCGTGGCCGCCGGTCTCTACCGCGAGGGCGAGCAGCCCCTTCGTCGCGCCGTGGCGTCGGTCGATGGAGAACATCGGAATGAAGATGTGGGCCAGTGGTCCGATGGCGAGGGCGTAGGCGAGCGTGCCCACCCCGACGTTCCCGCCGAGCAGCCACCCCGCGGTGAGGACCGACAGCTCGATACCGGTCCGGACCACGCGGATTGAATGTCCCCTGGCGGCCACGCCGGTCATCAGCCCGTCGCGTGGGCCGGGCCCCAGGCCTGCCCCGATGTAGGCACCGGTCGCAATCCCGGCGAGCAGCACGCCGCCGACGAGCGAGGCGACCCGCAGCGCCATCGCGTGAGGAGGCGGGACGAACGCCATGACGAGGTCGATGACGCCCCCGATGGCGACCACGTTCGTCAGCGTTCCGACGCCCGGACGCTGGTGGAGCGGGATCCACAACAACAAGACGGCGGCGCCGACGAGCACCGACCAGGTGCCGACCCCGAGGCCGAGGCGGCGCGAGAGCCCCTGGTGCAGCACGTCCCACGGATCGACGCCGAGCCGGGCGAGCAGCAACAGTGAGCTGGACAAGCCGTAGAGGAGGAGCCCTACGTAGAGCTGAGCCAGCCGACGCGGCAGGACTCGGGCCCTGGCAAGGCGCAGAGCTCTCGGGCGTTGCGGCATCGAGCTCATGCACCACGATCGCGGATGTGGCCTTCTGAGGAAAGGGCCAATGTGCTAGAAGTGGCCGGTGGCCACGGTCAGCGCAGCACGGCTGGTCGACCTGCTCGGTGCCTGGCGAGGCGGTGGGCCGGCCAAGGAGCAGCTGACCGCCGCGCTGCGCGCCCTGGTCCTCGACGGCCGGCTCCCCCTCGAGACCCGCGTGCCGGCGGAACGGGCGCTGGCGAGCGCTCTCGGCGTCAGCAGGACCACGGTTGCGGCAGCCTACGACCGGCTCCGGGAGGAGGGCTACCTCGTGAGCCGGCAGGGTTCCGGCAGCTGGGCGGCGATCCCCGCAGGGCATCGCGCCGCCGACGACGCGCTCGCCCCGGCCGGTGGCCTCGATCTTCGCGTCGCCGCGCTGCCGGCGCCGGCGGTGATGGAGGAGCTCGCTCGCGAGGCGGTCCGGGAACTTCCCCGGTGGCTCGACCACCACGGCTACGACCCGCTCGGTCTTCCCCCGCTGCGAGAGGCGATCGCCGAGCGACTCAGCGCCCAGGGCCTGGAGACCCGGGCGTCCCAGGTGCTCGTGACCAATGGCGCCCTGCACGGGCTCGATCTGGCGGTGCGTGCGACGGTGCGCCGGGGCCACAACGTGATCGCCGAGCTGCCGAGCTATCCGTCGGCGCTCGAGGCGCTGCGACGCAGTGGGGCAAGGCTGCGTTTCGTGCCGGTCGGCGCACACGGCTGGGACCTCGCCGCCCTCGACGAGCTGGCGGGCACGGGCGCGGATCTCGCCTACCTCATCCCGGACTTCCAGAACCCGACCGGCCAGCTGATGGAGCCCGCGGTGCGCGAGCACGTCACGCGGGTGCTCGAGCGGACCGGGGCCTACGTCGTCGTCGATGAGACCTTTCGCGAGCTCTGCCTGGACGGCCAGGCCCTCCCGCCGCCGATCGGGGCGTTCGGCGGCACCCGGACGATCACCGTCGGCTCGCTCGGAAAGTCTGTGTGGGGAGGGCTGCGCATCGGATGGGCCCGCGCCGACACGGCGACCATTCACCGTCTCGCCGCCGAGCGCAGGTCCCTCGACCTGGCGAGCCCCGTTCTCGAGCAGCTCGTGGCGGTCCGGGCGCTGCAGCGCCTCGATGAGCTCGCCGAGGACCGCCGCGCGCTCGCCCGGGGTCGCCTTGAGCACCTGTGCGGCGCACTCGGCGAAAAGCTCCCCTCGTGGCGCTACCGCCGACCGTCCGGCGGTCTCGCGCTGTGGGCGGAGCTTCCCGTGCCTGCCAGCACGAGCCTGTGGGTCCAGGCGCGCCAGCGGGGCCTCTACCTGTCGCCTGGATCGACCTTCGGCGCCGCCGGGCTCCTCGAGCGCTTCGTGCGCCTGCCTTACACGCTGGCCCCTGCAGAGCTCACCCGAGCGGTCGACGTCCTGGCGAGCCTGGACCTCTCGGTGCGCGCGAGCCGCCCCGGTGCGGCGCGCCGCGGGCATGCGGATGCCCGAGCGGGCACCGACGCCGGGCACTCCGACTACGCCGCCTGAACCCGTGTCGGGCGGACCGCGCCGCGGACCGCGCAGGGCCTTGCGGGGTGCCAGTTCGGACCCGCACCCGCAAGCTGCGCGTTGGCGCCTACCCTTTCGGCTCATGTCGGACTCCCCGCAAGAGCCCCCTGACCAGATCACGCCCGGGCGGGGTGGTTCCTCGGAGGCGCCCCATGAGGTGCCCGCGACCGACGAGGTGCCCGTCACCGGAGCCGCGACCGATGCAGGGGGAGCGGTGGCCGCGCGCCCCGGGCGCCGGGCTCGGCGCAAGGCTGCCCGCCGCAACCGCCTTGCGTCGAGGAGCAAGCTGCGCCGCAGGCTGACCCGATCGGGCATCACCGTCGTGACGGTCGTGATCGTGCTCATCGCCGCCACGGCCGGCTATCTGATCTACCGCGTCAACCAGATCGGGAGGGTGGCCGTCCATGGCCTGACCCCCGCCGAGACCACCGGCAAGGCCGCCGGCGCCCAGAACTTCTTGCTCGTCGGCTCCACGAGCCGCTGTGCGGTGACTCCCGCGAAGAACTTTCAGAACTTCGTCAACCAGTGCATCAACGGGGTCAACGGCGTCAACAGCGACGTCGTCATGGTGCTGCGCGTGAGGCCTGGGCATCCCGCGAGCGTGCTGTCGATCCCCCGGGACACCTTCGTCCCGAACGCCCGGGTGGGCAACAACGCCAACAAGATCGACGCCGCCCTGTACAACGGCCCGAGCCAGCTCGTCGCCGCGATCCAAGAGGACCTCGGCATCCCGATCAACCACTACGTGGTGCTCAACTTCCAGAGCTTCGCCAACATCGTGACTGCGCTCGGCGGCATCACGATGTACTTCCCGACCTCTCTGTACGACTCGTACTCCGGCCTCGACATCAGCCACTCCGGCTGCCTGCACATCAGCGGGCTCGAGGCGCTCGCCCTCGTGAGGGCGCGGCACATGCAGTACGACTACAACAAGGCGACCGGCCAGTGGCAGGGTTACGACCCGACCGGTGACATCGGCCGCATCGAGCGGGTGCACACCTTCTTGAAGGTGCTCGCCTCCGAGGTCGCAAAGCGCGGGCTCACCAACCCGGTGACGGACAACTCGCTGCTCTCGGCGATCGCACCGGACCTGACCGTGGACACGACCCTCGGCACCAGCCAGATGGTCTCGTTGTTGTTGCGCTATCACGCCAGCTTCGCCGGGGCCCAGGAGCTCACCTTGCCGGTGGTCCAGGACAGCCAGAACACCTACTCGTACAAGGGCTACGACTACGGCGCGGTGGTCTTCCCCGACCAGCCGTTGGACAACAGCACCATCGCCCGGTTCATGGGCGCCCCCTTGAAGATGGCCCCGGCCTCCTCGGTGTCGGTGGCGGTCGTCGACGGGGCGGGCTCCCCGACGGGGGCGGCGGCCGTCGCCGCCGGGCTCAAGGCCGACGGCCTCCACGTGACGGGGCCGAGCGAATCGACGCCGGTCGGTCCGATCGTCGAGACCACCGTCGTCTACCCGACCAAGGCTCTCGAGCCGGCGGCCGAGCGGGTGCTCTCGAGCCTGCAGGGCACCGCCGTGATGGAACAGGGGCCGGTTCCCGCCGGGTCCCAGGTCGAGCTGATCACCGGGACCAACGCCACGCTCACTCCCGCGAGCCCGGCGGCGGGAACCGGCACCACGGCGACCACGGGGTCGACCGCCACGAGCACGACGGCCAGCACGACCGGCACGAGGTCGGTGGAGGCCACCCTGCTGTCGGTGCTGCTGCAGGCTGCCGGGATCGAGGCGGCGCCGACGGTGCCGAACGCCAACGGCGTGCTCGCTCCGCCGACTCCTGCGAACGCCGCCCTTCCCTCCTACGATCCCCGGGCGTGCCCCATCCATTGAGCTCGGCGCCTCCGAAGCGCTGGCCCGAGCCTGCGAGCACCACCCAAGGGCGCCACCGAGCGCCAAGACGATGTCGAAGGGAGCGGCCGTGCGGGTCGTCGTGATCGGTGCCACCGGGCACATCGGCAGCTACCTCGTCCCCCGCCTCGTGTCGGGCGGCCACGAGGTGATCGGGCTCAGCCGGGGCGCACGTTCTCCCTACCACCCCGATCCCGCCTTCGAGGAGATCGAGCAACAGGTCGTCGATCGAGAGGCCGAGGATCAGGCGGGAACTTTCGGGGCCCGGGTCGCCGCCCTGGAGGCGGACGCCGTCGTCGACCTGATCTGCTTCGACCGGGCCTCGGCCGCCCAGCTCGCTCAGGCCCTGGCGGGATCTGCGACCTTCCTCGTGCACTGCGGGACGATCTGGGTGCACGGGCCTGCCCGGACGGTGCCGGTGACCGAGGAGGCCCCGCGCCGCCCCCTCGAGCCGTACGGGATCGCCAAGGCCGAGATCGAGGAGCTCCTTCTCGCCGAGCACCACCGCGGTGCGCTTCGGGCTTGTGTCCTACACCCCGGCCACATCGTCGGACCAGGCTGGGTGCCGGTGAACCCGGCGGGCAACTTCGACCTCTCGGTGTTCAGCCGCCTCGCACGGGGCGAGGGCTTGGTGCTCGCCAACTTCGGGCTCGAGACGCTCCACCACGTGCATGCCGACGACGTGGCTCAGGCGTTCTCCTTGGCGCTCGAGCACCAGGAAGCGGCCGGGGGGGAGGCCTTTCACATCGTCTCGCCAAACGCGCTCACCCTGCGCGGCTACGCCGAGGCGGTCGCTGACTGGTTCGACCAACCCGCCCGGCTCACCTTTCTCCCGTTCGAGCAGTGGCGCGAGCAGGTGGACGAGAAAGAAGCCCTACCCACCGGCACACACCTCAGCCACAGCCCCTCCATGAGCATCGACAAGGCAAGGCGCCTGCTCGGCTACGAGCCCGCGTACAGCTCGCTCGCCGCGGTTCGCGAGTCGCTGTCGTGGCTCATCGAACAAGGCGAGGTGGACACCGCGGGCCGTGCTCCGAGCGACAGCGCGGATTGACCAAGGGGGAGGGGCCGGGCGCTTCCCCCCGAAGCTCAAGGCAAGCCCAGATCCTCGAGGCAAAGAGTGTCGTCGACGGCCAGTCGCGTGGTCAGTGCAAGTACGTCGCCCCGCTCACGGGGCGTCGACGTCTAGGCGTCGGGGTCCGGCTCCCCGCGCCGGTGCGGGTGCTCACGTCGGGCGATCACGTGCACGTCGATCCCTGCCTCGCCGGCGAAGCGGAGGACCCGGGAGACCACCGAGCCACTGGTGAGCTCCTGGATGCGGCTGCGGCGTGAGGAGCCGAGCACGATCTGGGTGACCTGGTGCTCGCGGGCGAAGGAGACAAGGCCGCGCGCGGGGTCGTCGGCACCGACCGTGTGCCAGTGGGCGCCGACGTCCAGCGCGACCTGGCGGGCTTCGGCGAGCGGCTTCGCCTCGTCAGCGCGCTCGGCGTCCCCGGTGACGTGCACGGCGTGCAGGTCTGCCTTCAGGCGGGCCGCGATGCGGGCCGCCCTGCGCAGAACGCCGCCCGAGCCCGGTGCCCCGGTGACGGCCACCATGATCCGCTCGGTCGTCTCCCACACCTCGGGGGTGTGGTGACTGGCCAGGAACGCGAGGAGCTGGTCCTCGGTCTCGTCCGCGACATAACGCAGGGCGAGCTCTCGAAGCGCCGTGAGGTTCTCTTGGCGGAAAAAGCCCGACAGTGCCGCGGGCACCTTCTCCGCGGGGTAGATGTTCCCGTGCAGCATCCTGCGCCGTAGCTGCTCGGGGGAGGAGTCGACGAGCTCAAGCTGGTCTGCGCTTCGCACCACCCAGTCGGGCACGCGCTCTCGGATGGCCACGCCCGTGATGGTCTCCACGGCGTCCGCGATGCTCTCGAGGTGCTGCACGTTCACCGTGCTGATGACGGCGATCCCCGCCTCGAGGCACTCGAGCACATCCTGGAAGCGCTTCGCGTTACGGCCAGAACCCGGGACGTTGGTGTGGGCGAGCTCGTCGATGAGCACGATCTCGGGCTTGCGCGCCAGCACCGCTTCGAGATCCATCTCCTCGAAGGAAGCTCCCCGGTACTCCACCTTGCGTCGAGGGATGACCTCGAGATCGCGCAGCTGCTCCGCGGTGTGGGCGCGGCCGTGGGTCTCCACGAAGCCGACGACGACGTCGCGGCCGCGCTCGTGGCGGCGCCATCCCTCGTCCAGCATCGCCCAGGTCTTGCCCACGCCGGCCACCGCACCGAGGTAGATGCGGAAGCGCCCGGCCGGCCGCACTGCCTCGTCCGCCTCGTCGCGCTCGCTCCAGGACCGGCCCATCGGGCCCGCCTGTTCCAGGTCAGCGGTCGGCTGTGTCACTGTTTCTCCACGGTTCGGACGAGCAAGTGCGCTTGATCGGCGCTCCCGTAGCATCGCGGGTGCGGGCGGGGGGCGCGCAAGGGACGTGATGAGCGATCTTCGGCGGGCAGTGAGCGGGACGTTCGTCGGGCTAGTCGCTGTGGGCGTCCTCGTGGCGGTGATGCTCCCGCTGCGATCCCACCTCGCGCTGGGGACGAGCGCCCTGGTGCTCGTCATCCCCGTGGTCCTGGCGATCACCGTCGGCGGGTTCGTGCCCGGAGCAGTGGCCGCCCTCGTCGGGTTCGTGGTCGACGACGTCCTGTTCGTCCCGCCTTTTGGCACGTTCCGGGTCACCGATGCCCACCAGTGGGAGGTGCTCGCCGTCTACGTGGTGGTCATGCTCGCCCTCTCCCAGGTCGTGGACCGTCTCCAGACGATCCGGGCCGAGACCGCCCAGCACGAGGCGACCACGCGGCACATGTTCGAGCTCTCCGACCTGCTGATCGCCGAGAAGCCGCTCGAGGACCTGCTCGCGGTCGTCGTCTCGACGGTGCAGGCGGGTTTCGCGTTCTCTTCGGTGGCGTTGCTGCTGCCCACCGAAGCCGGTCTCGTCGCGGCCGCTTTCAGTGGGACCCCCCTCAGCCCCGAGGAGCTGGCGGTGGCGAGCGGCAGCAGCGGGCACTCGGTCGCTCTCGAGCGGCCCGTGCTGGCCCCGGGCAGCAGAGGGCCGGCCGAGTTCCTCCTCATCGTTCCGCTCGTGGCGACCGGCCGCCCGGTCGGCGCCGTGCTTGCCAAGGGTCCGGCGCTCCAAGGACGCGAGCGCGAGCTCCTCGAGCTCTATGCGAACCAGGCGGCACTCGCCATCGACCGGTCGCGCCTTCGCCAGCAGGTGCTGCGTGCCGGCCTGCTGGAGGAGGTGGACCGCTGGCGCAACTCGCTCATGGGTGCGGTCTCGCACGATCTGCGAACCCCGCTCGCCACGGTGAAGGCAGCAGTCTCGACGCTTCGCCGCCACGACCTCCCGCTCAGCCCCGAGGACTCCGAGGAGCTGCTCGGTCTCATCGAGGGCCAGTCCGACCGCCTCGACCGTCTCGTGGCCAACCTGTTGGACATGACTCGCCTCCAGACCGGAGCGCTGGTGCTGCGCCGGGAGGCGATCTCGGTGGACGGGCTGCTCGACTCGGCACTCGCCCCACTCGCCGCGACCGAAGTGGCGGGGCGGGTGAGGCGAGAGATCCCGCCTGATCTCCCCCTCGTCGAGGTCGACCCCGCTCTGATCGCGCAGGCGCTCACCAACTTGCTGGACAACGCCGGGCGACACGCCCCGGGAGAGGCCCCCATTGTTGTGGCCGCGCGTCGGCAGAGCGGCGGCACGGGCAAGGTGGTGGTGGAGGTGCGTGACGACGGCCCCGGTGTCTCCGCCGAGGACCGGGAGCGGATCTTCCTCATGTTCAACAAGGTGAGCGGCGCCGGCCGGGCCGGTCTCGGGCTCGCCATCGTGAAGGCGTTCGTGGAGGCGCACGGCGAGTCGGTCGGGGTCCGCGACGCACCGGGCGGGGGAGC
>JAODBN010000182.1 GCA_025463965.1 Acidimicrobiaceae bacterium | reverse complement strand
CTAGCCTGGATTTCCACGGCGAGGGATCCCCTAACTTTCGGCCCCACGGTGGGTGGTGATGCGGAGCTTGCGGTTGTCCCACCACGGGACTGCGACAGGCTTGTCGGCGAGCTCGGACGCGAGGATCAAAGGGAGGTGGGCGCGCCGGTGGAGTTCTACGCGGACTTCCTTGTCGGTGATGGTGACGTCGGCGGGCATGTTGACGATGTCGTCGAAGACGGTGCGTGCCTGCGCGTCGGAGTAGCCACGGATGCGGCCGGCGAGGAGTTTGTAGAGACCGCTGGCGACGACGAGGAGCGACATGTCGAAGTCGACCTTGAGTCCGACCGCGGACGAGAGCGCGTTCATGTGGAAGAAGCGCACGGCGTCGGACAGAGCGTTCTCTATGAGCATGCGTCGTGCGTAGCGGGTGATCAGCTTTTCGGCGCGGACTGAGGGCTGATTCGTCAGCAGCACGGTCGCGTCCTCGTGGCCGAGGTCGGCAACGAAGATCTGCCGATAGGTCCGGCCCACAAGGGTCACCTGCTGCTCGAAGATCCGAGGGTGGCGGTATTCGCGAGTGGGCACGTCGAGTTCGATGCGACGCCAAGCCGAAGGAGCGAGGGCCTCGATCTCCTTGCGAATCGAAGGCGTGCGGCGCCGGAGCGTGATGAACGGGATGCCCATTCCGTCCAGCTTGCCGAGGTTGGCGTAGGTCGTGAGTTGAGAGTCAAAGACCAGCTCGCCCGGGAGCTTGCCGTGCACCTTTTTCCAGAACGCTACGAAATTGAGGATCTCGCCGCGCTCCTCTCCCTTGCGGATGTCCGCGTTGGAGTAGCAGAAGGCTCGGCCGTCTTCGTCCTGCGCCAGGAACACCAGAATGCTCGGCTGCCGCCGGCTGCGCATCGCGACGAAATGGTCCTGGACGATCTCGTCCTTGCCGAAGAACGGGGCCGAGTGGAAGTCGAGGTTGAAGGAGTCGCTCTTGAGCACCTCTCCCGGCACGAGGTGGTGCTGCCACTCGGCGAGGATCTTGAGCGTCTCCCGATGCGTGATGCGCGAGGAATACTCGGAGAGGAAGCTCTTCTTGGGAATGACGTTGAGGCCGGCGAAGAGCGCGAGACCCTGATCGGCCACGAGGGACATGACGCGATTGTGGCGCTCGATGCCCCAGAGCTTGAGCGCGAGGCAGGAGCGCAGCGCGTGCGCCGCAGGGATCATCTTTGACCCCGGGAGCTGGGACTTGGCGGCGACGTCGTCCAGATTCAGGCGGACCCAATCCGGCACAAAGAGGAAGAGACCGCCGCATTGCGTGCTGAACGTGCGTGGCTCGAGGGAGAAGGCCCGGGCATCGGCGGTCGACTCGATCGTCGGACCGATGGCGACCGGGCGCTCTTCATCCAACCGGCGAGGCAGAGGGGCGAATCCCTCCTCCTTGAGGATCTCGCCGACTGCGGTGGGGCTCAGCGACGCCCCGGTTCCCTTGGCATGCTGTTCCTTGAGGTGCGAGCTGATCTCGTAGATGGAGAAATTCTGCTTGCGCATCCGGAGGACGGTCTCTCGGACGGCCGATTTCTTGGGCTGGGCCTGCGGCCCTGGTTTGGGGGCGACGAAGAACTGCGGGTCTGGGTTGCGACGAAAGTCATGGCAGAGCACCCGGAAGGACCCCGGGGAGTAGCCGAAGTCGCGGGCGACCTGTGCCGAGGGGCGTTCCTCGACGTAGTAGGCCCGAAGAGCCTCGTACATGCGCTGACGGGGTGAGCCTGGCTTGAGAAAGAGGTCGCGGCAGGCCGTTAGGCTCTTTGGTTTACTGTTCATGACATTGCACCGTACTACATCACCACGCGTGGGGTCAACCCGTGGTCCACCCACAACAGCTTGTGCGGCGCGTCGGCACGTGGAATCCGCTCGCCTGATGGTGATCGGGGCATTCGGGCCTCGCAGCCGCGCGGAAGGCGCCATGGCGGGGCGAGGGCCACAAGGACGGTGCTCTCAGGCCATCAAACTACTTATCTGGATAACGATGGATGGCGCACATTCTTGGATTCGTACCGGCCACTCACTGGGCGAGGGCCCGATCGGCTACTCTACGGTTAGGCGATCCCGTCCCGTGGAAATCCAGGCTAGTGGCCGCTGCATCGCGGAAGGGCAATTCGTCTAGCCCGTACAGCGTGGCGCTCCGTTACTGCATGATCTGCGCGGCCTGGCCGCTCGTCCGTGCATCGAGTGGTACGCATCGCGCTGTCGCCGAACATCCGCATCCGCGGCGGGCGCCACTCGTGTGGCTTATGGACCGATCGCAAACCCCGGAAGCAGGTTGATGAGGCTCGTGTGCCCGGTCACGAGATCAACGACGGGTAGGTGTCCAATCCTCGCCAGCCTTTGTCCGCCGGACAGGAATTCCAGCCGGCCTTGAACGTCACGGGCCTCGCGGAACTTTGACACGACGTAACCGTCCGCCGCAGAGCGCGACGGAATTCTGCCCAGCTTGTCCTCGCGGACGAAGTACGCGTTGTTTCCCGCCGTATTGCAGCCTACGAAGGCGTAACCCTTGGCTTTCGCGAGATTCACGAACGCCGCGATCGACGCCCCAAAGTAGAGGTTCGAAAAATGAGCTCGCGTTCGAGCAAACGTCGGATCATACGGAATTGTCAGCGCATACTTCGATCCAAAGACGCTGTTGAATTCCACTATCACGACAATGGGGTTCACGACAGTCACGCGCTCCCAGACCCAGTAATCGTTGCC
>JAODBN010000175.1 GCA_025463965.1 Acidimicrobiaceae bacterium | reverse complement strand
AGGAGGTGACTCGCCACAGCTCGCCGCCGAGCTGACCGCGTTCCTCCTCTCCGACCGCGCCGAAGGCATCACGGGCAAGCTTCTGAGCGCCCGGTGGGACCCATGGCGAGAGGCCGGTTTTCAGGCTCGCCTCCGTGTCGAGAAGGACCTCGCCACGATCCGGCGCATCGACGACCAGTTCTTCACCCGGCTCAGCGCGCCCTGACCTTTCCTTTGCGGAGGTAGACGTTGACGCTGTTGGCGCTCGAGACCTCCTGCTGGTGGGCGTTGAAGTCGTTGCCCGAGGCCTTGGTCGTCGGCACCCACGAGCCGTAGTACCAGGCGAGCACCACGGCGTCGGCACCGTCGAACATCGACTCCCACTGGCGCACGAACGACGGCGGAACGTTTGAGCCCGGGGGCGGGATGTCGTGGTCGTCGACGAGGAACATGCCGTAGGGGTCGATCACCGGCGGGCAGCCCTGTCGGGCCGGATCGAATCGGTTCGCGACGAGCAGTGTGGTCACCTGGTCGCTCACCACGCAGGCGCCCGCAGGCACGGCCGCCGCAATCTGGGAGCCGGGATCGTTGGATCCTGAGACGTAGCGAGTCTCATAACCCGTCACGTGGGGAAGACCAAAGCCGATCGCCACAAGCGCCCCGAGCAAAGCGGCCGCGCCTAGGGCGATCAGCGGCCTGCGGGCGCCGAAGCGAGCCGCTAGCGCCTGTGCCGATGCGGTCGCGCGACCGGCGAGCACACCGAGCAGCAGCGCCAGGAACGGGGCGCTCAAGTACGCGTAGTGATCGAAGAACTCCCGGGAGACGTCGAACTCAGCGAGCACCGCCGCGGCCGCCGCAAGGACGTACCAGTCGAGACGACTGGAGCGGCGGATCCCGAGCCCGTAAACGAGCACCACCGCGAGGGCGAGGACCACCACGAGCACCTCGGCCACCCCAGAACGAGAGACGTTCGCCGGGCTGCCGATGCCGAAGAGCATGACAAAGCGTTGGGTCAGCGAGAGAGTGACCGAGTCCTTCCGCCCGAGCTGATCCGTCACCATCTCGTGGAAGGCCGTCGACGGCGCTGGCAGCACGAACACGAGCATCGGGATCACAAAGCCCGCCACAGCACCGATCGCCACCGTTCGCATCCGGCGCCAGTCCGGGAGGAAGCAGAGCACGAGCACGACGGCTGGGACCGCAGCGACGAGCTTGATCGTCGTGGCGAATCCCACCAGCAACCCCGCCAAGAGCAGTTGGCGCGAGGTCGGCCGCCGTCCGGCGAAGGCGGCCGCCACGCCTCCGAGACAGAACAAGATCACGTAAGGCTCGAGCTCGTCCTGTGCCGCTGCGGCCGCGGTGAGCGGGAAGAGCGCCAACGTCAGCCCCGCTACGGCCATGGCGACCCGGCCACGCCGGCGCAGGACGAGCGCCGCGAGGGCCGCGTTGGCGCCGACGACCACGGCAGTCAGGAGACGAGCAGCGGCAAAGCCATCCCGGGTCCCGATGGCCCGGGAAATCAGCGCCAAGGGCGACATCACGAGGGCGATCCCGGGGGGCTGCACGAAGACGAAGTCGCGGTAGGGAAGCACGCCGTGGACGAAGCGCACGGCCACCCCGAAGTAGACGCCGTCGTCGTAGCCGGTGAAGGGCGGATGGACGCCGAACAGGGCATCGGGCTGGGCGAGCGTGAACAGGGCAAGCGCCAACGCGAGTCCCGCGCTGATCGCGCACACCGCCACGGTGAAGCCCGTCCCGATCTCGTGCTTCTCGGGCTGCACGGCTCTCCTCGTCCTTTCTCGGCGGGGCCGGGGTCGCCCCACTGCATCCCCCGCCAATTGCCCGGGAGCAACAAACCCGGTCACGGTAGCCGATGCTCCCATGTTCACCCCAGCTCCCCCGGCGTATCCGCCCTCCGCGCGACGACCTGGCGAACCAGCGCCGGAGCATCGGGCTGGTAAGGTCACGGGCCGTTGATGGCCAAGCCTCGCCGTTCGCATGAGCGAGGAGCCTGCGAGGCGGCAGGGGGCTCGGCCCGTCGTTCTCGATGAGCCGAGATCTTCCGAGGACAGGTGGGACGAGTGACGGAGCGGTCAGTGCATTCCACCGTGCCCGGCACGGCGACTGGCGAGGCGGGCGAAACAACCGTCGCCCCGGTGGTCCGACCCGCCAGCCCCGAGGCGAGGAACGACTCCCTCCAGGCGAAGATCGCCACGATCGTGGCGCGCCGGCTAGACACGCTCTCCTCCCGGACCGTTCGGGTCCACGGAACTGGGCGCGGCGCTGTTGTCGCCGCGCTCGACGCGGCGGACATCGACACCGGGCCGGCCCACGCGGCCGGCGAGGCGGAGAGTGAGGTGACGCCTGCCGACCTCGTCGTGGTTGCTCCCACAGGCCAAGGGGTGCGAGCCGACGAGCTCGAAGAGGCGTACCGGCTGCTTCGTGCAAACGGTCGGCTCGTGGTTGCACTCGCCGGTCCGCTCGAGACGCCACCCGCACTGAGAGGGCGGTCCCGGTCTTCTCGCGACCTGCTGTCGACCGAGCTGTTCGCTGCTGGCTTCGTCGAGTTCGAGTTCAGTGCCCTCGACGCAGGTGGCGGCCTCATCATCGAGGCAGCGCGCCCAGCGGCGGCCCCACCGCTGTCGAGACGCCAGGTGCTCTCGGTCGTCGTGCCCGTCTACAACGAGGCGAGCACGGTGGCAGAGGTTTTGGATCTTCTCCTCTCCAAGCGCATCGACGGGATTGACCTCGAGGTGATCGTCGTCGAGAGCAATTCCTCCGACGGGTCACGCCAGGTCGTGCAGCGCTACATGGATCATCCGAACGTGCAGCTGATCCTTGAGGATCGGGCACAAGGCAAGGGGCACGCCGTTCGTGCCGGCCTTCGTGCGGCCACCGGAGACTTCGTGCTCATCCAAGACGCTGACCTCGAGTACGACCTCAGCGACTACGAGCGGCTCCTCGAACCGCTCCGACGTCTCGAGGCGAGCTTCGTGCTGGGCGTACGTCAGCGGACCGACGGGGCCCGCTTCGGGGTCCGCCATTTCGAGAAGCAGGTCGTGGTGAGCAGGCTCATCAACGTGGGCAACGTGCTCTTTCTGACCCTGTTCAACCTCGTGTACCGGGAGCGCCTGCAGGATCCCTTCACCATGTTCAAAGTGGTCCGGCGCGACACCCTGCACAAGATGCGCCTCGAATGTGACCGTTTCGACTTCGACTGGGAGCTCATGGCGAAGCTGCTTCGCCGAGGCTTTCGGCCTGTCGAGCTGCCAGTGAGCTACCACTCACGCTCGTTCTCCGAGGGGAAGAAGATCTCGGTGCTCGGCGACCCGTGGTCGTGGGTGGTCGCCTGCTTCCGCTACCGGTTCTCGCCCCTCGAGTAACGCCGGGGGCGCCTCGAGCACGGCCACCGGTGGCGAGGGGGGTCCGGCTATCGTGTCGCCCGATGACGACCCAGGCACCCTCTGAGGTCGCTGTCCCGGCCCCCGCTGGCAGCACCGTCTCACCTGCGGCTTCTCCATGGGCCACTGGATTGCGGGCCCGCATGGCGAGCATCCGCCTCGAACGTCTCCTCGTCCTCGGCGCGCTCGTGGGTCTCATCGTCGGCTTCTACACCTGGACGGTGAACACGAGCGGGAGCCCGATCGTGCTGGGACAAACCCAGGGCGACTACTACAACCTCCTCTCCAACGCTTTTCTCCACGGTTCGCTCAGCCTGCTGATGAAACCGCCGGCCGCGCTCGTCCATCTCAGAAACCCCTACAACCCGGCCCTCAACGGTTCGCTCGCTGGTCCGTTCCACGACCTCGCGCTGTACCACGGCCGCTTCTACCTCGCCTGGGGACCGACCGCTGCCTTGGTCCTGTTCATCCCGTGGCGGATCTTCGGGGTCGGCGACATGTCCCAGAGCATGGCGATCGTCATCTTCTCCGGGGTCGGCGTGCTCTTCGGCGTCCTCTTGCTGTGCAACGTGGTGAACCGTTACCTGCCGCGGGTGCGTCTCTGGAAGCTGGCCGTCGCCACGTTGGCAATCGGCCTCTCGAGCGTGCTTCCGTTCCTCGGGCGGCGCCCGGCCCAGTACGAGGTCGCCATCTCCTCGGGGTACTGCTTCATGTGGATCGCGCTCTACTGCCTCGTGAGCGGCACCTACGGCGAGCGCTGGCGGACTATCCGGGTGGCGATCGGCAGCCTGGCCGTCGGTCTCGCCGTGCTGGCCCGGGAGGACTTGGCGCTTCTGCTCGTGGTGCCGATCTTGCTGCTCGCCCGGGAAGCCCGCCGCACCGGCTGGCGCCCCTCCGGCGAGCTGGCGCGGCGCGCCGCCCCGCTCGTCGTGCCCTGTGCCCTGATGGTGGTGGTCGTCCTCTGGTACAACGCGGCGCGCTTTGGCTCTCCGTTTCAGTTCGGGACGAAGTACCAGCTCGCCTACGTCGACCAGTCGGCGTTCAATTACAAGCTGTGGGCCATCCCGCCGGGCGTCTACTACTTCTTCGTCGAGCCGGTGCAGTACTCCCTCGCGTTCCCCTACGCCCAGATCGGTCCCCCGCCGTACTTCCCGTGGTCGGTCGCCAACTACGCGCAGACCGAACCGGTCGGAGGCCTGCTCACCACTACCCCGATCGTGCTTTTGCTCGTGCTTGCACCTCTGTTGCTCCGCAAGCGCCTCCAAAGAGAGCTGCGCACTCTCGTCACCGTCTCTGCGCTGCTCGGGCTGTTGATCGCGCTCGCCATCGCCTGGGGCGTGCCGGGCGTCACGATGCGCTACGAGGTCGACTTCGCCACGCTGCTGATCCTCCCGGCCCTCGTCGTGTGGTTCGCGCTGACCGACCGCGAAACCGCTCCGTGGTCGGCCGCCCGAGGTGGGCGCTTTTTCTCCGGAGCGGTCTCGATCCTGAGCACCATCCTCGTGCTCTACGGGGCACTCATTGGGGTAGCCGTCTCGATCACGGGCTACTACGACGAGATGCGCCAGTTCGACGGCAACGCATACAACCGGCTCGAGGCCGCCATGAGCTTCATCCCGACGCTGATCACGAAGGCGATGGGCCATCCCGACATCGCTAAAGACGTCTACCTCTGCGGCAACGGCGAATGCGGCACCTACGCCGCCGGGCTCTCACATTGGAGCTTTAACAACGGCGGCACTGTCGAGCTGGACGTAGTTTCCCCGAGCGGCGGGTGGAACCTCGGTCTATCCATGTTCACCACGACCCGGGAGGTGCCTGGAAACAAGGTGATGATCCAGCTCGACAACCATGTTTGGCACACCACGACAACGAGAGGGAAGCGCTGGGTGGCCGTGCCGCTGCACTCGGGCTTCAACCGCATCATCTACACGGTCCCCGGAAAACAGGATGTCTCCTTCTACCGCCTGACTACGACGCGCTCCACTCGGGGCCTCTTGCCAATCCGATGACGGAACTTGCCGGGGAGGACCCGACCCTCGTATTCCCGATGCCACGCCCCACCAGGGCGAGCGGCGAGGACGGCCGCCGAGACCTTCTCAGCGTGGTCATCCCGGCCTACAACGAAGAAGGCAACATCGCCCGGGTCTACGAGCGGCTCTCGAAGGTGCTGAACGCCCTCGATCTCGAATGGGAGATCGTGTTCGCGGTCGACCCGTGCACGGACCGCACCGAGGAGATGATCCGGGCCCTCAACGCCCGGGACCCGAGGATCCGCATGCTGCGCTTCTCGAGGCGCTTCGGTCAGCCGATGGCCACCCTCGCCGGCCTCGAGGTCAGCCGGGGCGACGCTGTCGTCGTCATCGACTGCGACCTCCAGGATCCCCCCGAGCTGATCGGTGAGCTGGTCGTACGCTGGCGAGAGGGTTACGACGTGGTCTATGCCCAGCGCCGCCACCGCGAGGGCGAGACCCTGGTCAAGCGACTCGTCGCTGCACTCGGTTATCGGGTGATCCGCCACATCGCCGAGGTCGAGATTCCTCCGAACACGGGAGACTTCCGGCTGATGAGCCGGCGAGTCGTGGACAACGTGGTCCGGCTCCAGGAAGGCCACGGCTTCCTGAGGGGGCTCGTCGCCTTCGTTGGGTTCAGCCAGGTCGCCGTCCCCTACGACCGAGACCCCCGCGCGAGCGGGAGTGGCAAGTACAACCGCTTCACCGGGTCCCTGCGCATCGGCCTGAACGGGATCGTCGGCTTCTCGCGCTACCCGCTCCAGGTGATCTCGGTGCTCGGTTTCGTCTTCTCGGCGCTCGCCCTGCTGCTCGCCGTCGTCTACTTCTGCGTCAAACTGGCCGGCGCGGGCTTTCCGATCGGGAACCCGACGATCGTCATCCTTGTGGCATTCTTCGCCGGCATCCAGCTGCTCTCGCTCGGCGTCATGGGCGAGTACGTGGGGCGCATCTATGACGAGGTCCGCAGGAGGCCGAAGTACATCATCGAGTCCGAGGTCGGCTTCGAGCCCCCGAGCTCGGACTCGGCGGGTCAGCGCGCCGGCGGATAGCTCGAGAGGATCCCGGACTGGCGGTCCTGGATGAGAACAGTGTGGACGCTCTCGGCGAGCGACTTGCGCACGCCGTAGAAGGCAAGGATGCCACCCACGCTCACTGGCTTCTCCCCCAGGCTGGCCTCGAGGTAGCGCAGGGCTACGGGGATATCGGCACCAACACCGACCGACGGGTCAAAAATGATGTCGTCCACGCCGAACTGGCGCAGGCCGTCGCGAAACAGCTTGATCTCGGTGATGGACAGGGACGGGATCGGGTCGGTCGTGTCGTTGCCGGAGGTCACGTTCAAGAGCAGGGGCAGCGCCGGCTGCTTGAAGGGCGTGTTTCCCTCTGGGACACCGCCGTTGTCGGCGATATAAGCGTAGCCCCAGACCAGGCGGAACCGGAAGTTCGAAACCATCTGCCACTCCATTGCCTGGACGGCCCCCGACTGCGGCATCGGGTAGGTGAGCACTACTGCTTTCGGGGCGATGGCGTCGACGGCGCTCGTGGTGAAGTAGGCGGGGATCCCCGTCGGTCCCGACGGGTAGGGCCAGCGGGGTATGAGCGGAAACAGCAGCACCGCGGCGAGCAGCCCTACGGTCGCCGTACGCCATGGGGTGTCGCGCAGGCGGGCGAACAGGCCGCTCGATGCGGTGAGCAGTTGGTCGAGCCCGATCGCGAGCAGGAAGGCCGCCGCGAGGTCGGCGACGAGGAAGTAGCGGATCGTCTCGGCGCTCGAAACGAGCGGGATGTGCGCGGCGATGCGCGACGGCATCGGAATGTGGGTGTCGTGTCCGTAGATGACGAGGTCAGGTCCGAGCGAGAAGGCGAGGGCGACGAGGAACGTTGCGCTCGAGAAGACGACGAGGCGCGAGCGTCGATAGCGGACGGCGAAGACGACGAGCCCAATAAGCAGCGGAAGCCCGACGTAGGAGCCGGCCTCGTTGAGGGCCCCTCCGAACCCGTTCCAAACGGCCGGCGCGCTGCACGCGGCATTCGGCAGGCAGAAGCTGGTGGGCCCGATCAACTGGTTGCGATCCGGGAAGACCAACTCGGCGAGATCGGTGTGGAAGACCGCCAGGTACTGCGGGGGAACGACCGGACCCGTCGCATGCTGGGGACCGAACAGGTAGTACGCGGCGAACGGAGCACCGAGGACGGCCAGCGCCAGAAGGGCCCAGCCGGCGCCAATGAGAAGGGAGACGGCCTCGCTGCGCACCGTGCGGTGACGGATGGCGCGCACCGCCAGCACCCCGAGGACGACGATCAAGAGTACGAGGAGGAGCTCGGCGAGCACCTCCGGGTTCAGATAGAGCTGGATGGCAAACAGCAAACCGAGAAAGAGGCCGTCGCGGCGGGTCCTGACGGATTCGCCGGCGAGGAGGCGATGAGCAACGAGGAAGGCGATGGGCAGCACCGGGAGGAAGCTGAAGTTCTGGTTCTCGAGGTTGTGCGCCACAAGAAACGGACTGAAGCCGAAGAGCAGGCCTCCACAGAACGCCGCCAGGCGACGGACGCAGACCCGTCGGATAGCGAAATAGGCAGCCGTCGCCGAGGCAGCGAAAGAGAGTCGCATCGTGAAGCTGATCATGGCGAAAGGCCCAAAGAACCTGGTGATCGGCGTCATCACCCAGCCCAGCAGCGGCATCGACTGATTGGCCGGGATGTTCACCCCATCGGGGTACTCGAGCAGCTTCGTGAAGAAGGGGTTGTGGGCGTGCTCCAGCGCGTAGGCGCCGTAGGCCATGAACCAGCCCACGTCAACTGAGTCGTGCGGCGAGGTCGAAAGGAGGTGGGTGTTGTCGAACGGGCCATACGGCAAGAAGGCGACGAGCGCCAGCAGGCAGTAGACGCCCACCGCCGCCACCGACCACCAAGCGGGCGAAGCGGGCGCGCCGCGAGGACGAAGCAGGATCGCCGCCTCGCGCCATGACCGCCCCAAGTGGGCGCGAGGCACCGTCGCCTCCGTCTCGATCCCAGTACTCCGGATCGAGCGATCGTAGTCGAGCAGCTACAGTGACGGCCGCCGTCGCATGCCGCACCGAGCGACCGCTCGATCGGCGGTGCCGGCACTCAGTGGGCCACCGCGCAAGGGACTCGTTCGCCTATGACCACGACCAGCTCCTCCGGAGCCGAGGCCATGCCCACGGTCTGCATCCTGGCAGGGGGCCTCGGATCCCGGCTCGGGACGCTGACGAGCGCGGTCCCGAAACCCTTGATCGAGCTCGCCGGCCGGCCGTTCCTGGCGCACCAGCTCGAGCTGCTAGCGGCGAACGGCGTGCGCCGCGTGGTCTGCTGCGTCGGGTACCTCGGCGAGCAGATCGAGAAGGCCCTCGGCTCGAGGGTCGGCGGCGTCGAGGTGCGCTACGCCTACGACGGACCGACCCAGGCGGGAACGCTCGGCGCAATCCGGTCGGCTCGGGCGCTCCTCGAGGAGCGATTTCTCGTCCTCTACGGCGACACGTACCTCCGGATCGACTACCGGGCGGCCTATCGGGCATGGCTGTCGAGCGGCCTGCCCGGTCTCATGACCGTCCTTCGCAACGAGGGGCGTTGGGACGTCTCGAACGCCGCCTTCGCCGGGAACAGGGTCCTCTCCTACGACAAGCGCTCGCCCCGCGCCGATTTGGCCTACATCGATTATGGGCTCGGCGGGCTCGACCAGGGCGCGCTCGATCTCGTCGGGCCGGACGTCACCGACCTCTCGGACCTGTACCAGCTCCTCGCCGAGCGGGGACTGCTCGCCGGCTATGAAGCAAACGAGCGCTTCTACGAGATCGGGACCCCGACGGCACTGGCGGAGACCGACGAGTTCCTTCGAGGGCTCGGACGCTAGAGCTTCCGGCGTCCTCTCTGGGTCCGGCTATGCGATCATGGCTGACCTGATGCGCCGGCCCCACCAGCGACCATGACGTTCACGCCATCAGCCCCGGCGACGGGAGCGGGCTCGGCGGAACACCCCAGGGCCGCCCAGCGTCGGACCGTGACGCCAACCGGATGGCTTGACCGGATCGAGGGCATCAAACCGTGGCGTTTCGCGGTCTTCTGCGTGGTCGTCTATGCAGTGCTCGCGCTCTTCGCCTACTTGCCCACCTGGCCCGGTGATCCCAACCGGATCATTGGTGGCGTCGGGGGAGACGCCGTTCAGGATACGTGGTTCCTCGACTGGGTGCCGTGGGCGGTGCTGCACAGCCACAACCCGTTCCTTACGACGCGGATGTACTACCCGGTCGGCGCCAACCTGGCCATCAACACCGAAATGCCGCTGCTCGGACTCATCACGGCCCCGCTCTCGTTCGCAGTCAGTCCGGTCGCCAGCTTCAACTTGTTGATGTGGGCGGCCTTCCCGGCCTCCGCTGCATCGATGTTCTTCGTCGTGCGCCGCTTGACGCGCTCCAACCTCGTAGCAGCAACGGGCGGGCTGCTCTACGGCTTCTCGAGCTACGTCGCAGGCGAGGCCCTCGGGCACCTCAACCTCTCCTTCGTACCGTTCCCCCCGCTGCTCGTGCTGTGCCTGTTCGAGGTGTTCATCGCCCAGCGCGCCTCGCCGCGACGTTGGGGCGTCGCGCTTGGCCTGGTGTGCGTGGCGCAGTTTTTCATATCGCCCGAAGTGCTGTTCACGACGGGGATCGCGGCGCTGTGCGCGCTCGTGATCGTGGGCATCGCCCGATGGCGGGCGATCGATCGACAGCACGTTCTCTACGCGCTCACCGCCCTGATCCCCGCCGTCGCGATCCTTGCCGTGTTCGTGGGCTATCCCGTCTACTTGATGGTGGCTGGCCCACTGCGCTTCCACGGGCCGGTGCAGGGAATCACGAACCCCTATCGCGCCGATCTCCTCGGGCCCGTCGTGCCTACCGCCGGCGAGCGCTTCGCACCATCAGCGGCGACGACGCTCGGCACGAGGTTCACCGGTGGCGTCTACGCAGAGAACGGCAGCTACCTCGGCATCCCTCTGCTCCTCCTGACGATCTGGGCGCTCGTCCGCTACCGCGCGAACCGGTGGATCCTGTTGTGCGGAGGGACGGCGCTGGCGATGTTCGTACTGTCGCTCGGGCCATATCTGACGGTTGACACGAACCTCACGAGCGTGCCGCTGCCGTTCAACGTGATCGCCCGGATTCCGCTCTTCTATAACGCGCTGCCCTCGCGCCTCTCCCTTTTCGTAACTCTCTTCGTGACCCTCCTGTTGTGTTTGGCGCTCAACGAAGCGATCACGTCGCGTCGCGGTCGGCCCTCGAGCATTGAGGCCAGCACTCACTCGCGACCGCAAACGATTGGAGCACGCGCCCGGGTGGCGGGCGGCGTTGGAGCTGCGGTCCTCGCCGTCGCATCGCTAATCGCGTTGGTGCCGCGCTGGCCAATCGGTTCGGTGCCGATCTCAAACGGCGTCCCGGCCTTCTTCACCGGCAATGACGTAAAGAAGATCCCCTATGGGGTGCCCGTTCTCACCTTTCCGTTCTCGGTCAGTCCTGCCAACGAGGCGATGCTCTGGCAGGCTCTCGATCGGATGCGCTTCAGCCTGATCGGCGGATACGCCCTCGGACCAAAGCCCGATGGGTCGGTGTCCCCATGGCCACCTCAACTGATGCCGCTCGATGTGCAGGCATTTCTCGGATACCAGGAGATGCCGATGGGCTACTTGTCGGACACCCCCATCCCTGTTGACGGCCGACTGATTCGCGACATCCAGACCTATCTGGTCCGGCACGGCGTGAAGGTGGTGCTGATCTCGTCGGTCCCGTTCGACGACGCGCGGGTTCTGGGCGCACTTAGCCGAGCCCTCGGTCCTCCGAGCGCGACCGAGGGCGGGGTCTCACTCTGGCTGGATGCCGATCAATTAGCTAAGGCGCACTCGCCCGGAGATGTGGCGCACCTTCCTCGTTGACCAATACGAGCTGCTGGCGCGAAATGCCAGCGGGAAGGAGCGTCCGTGCTGAGGGTAGCTTCCGACGTGGACGCGCAGTCGCTGCTGCAGCGAAGTGCCGCCGGGAAAAAACGCGGAGGATGCTCGCGGCGGCATTGGAGGCCAAGGCGGACGCGTCGCGGAGCTCCTCGGCGAAAGTGATGCGCACGGGCGCCCGCAACGCCATGCCCGAAGGAGGGGAGACGGTCGCCGGAGCCACCGAGACCTCACGGCCTCGCGTCCATAGCCTTCCGCATCGTCGGGGCCACGCCACCTATGATGGCGCCCGGGCACGAGTGGGCGCCGCCCAGCTCGCGGCCGCCGGCCGAAGGCGTCCGGCCCCGATCGAGTCCGCTCGGTCCTATCCAGGCGTGGTGAGATGGATCTGACGGAAGCGGAATTCACTGGTCGGTGCGAGGCGGGCCCTCCAGAGGCATCAGCGCGTCGGTCCAACTTCTGGAGCCGCCGCTGGCGACACTTGCTGATCGGCGTCGGCGCCATCTTCTCGATGGCGACCTACCTGTGGACCCAACTTTCCATGCTGACCTACCCGGGGTGGCATTGGGCGTCGTTCCGGATCTTCGGCTCCGGGGACCAGCTTTCCTACTTTTCCGAAGTTGTGAATGGTTCGAAGGGAAACCTTTCAGCCGTTGAGCCCTACACCGAAACCGGCGTAAATAGCGATCCGCACGTCTATTATCAATTCCTCGGAGCGATCTCGTATGTGACGCACGTCACGCCGGCAGACGTTTGGAACATCGTCAGCGTCTCGATCCAGGTCCTCCTCGTTGCCTGCATCGGGGTTGCTGCCGCCCTGGTGACGAGGCGCTGGTGGGCTGCGTTCTTTGGAGCAATCCCGTTCCTCATCGGCACGCTCTCCTTCACAAACCTCAGCTGGTACACGCTCATGCAGTCACATGCCGTCTTATGGGGCGCGTTTGCGGTGATGTTCCCCCTTAACAGCGAGTCGGCATCGTTGGCGATCGCCGGTTCCCTCTTCGTGTTGTTGTTCGCCGCCATTCGCCGGCCGGCCTCACCGCGGGTGTTGGTCGCCCTCGGAACCCTTGTGGGTGCTGGGGTCGGAATGCTCGCCAACTTCCACACCTACGGCTTTTTGACAGCCCTCTTCTTCGGCGTCTATGGACTTTCGTTCTACGCGACCGTCATCAGCCGGCGCTGGTGGCTCTTCGGCGTCTCGCTTCTCCTAATCGTCGTTCTCTTTCAGGTTGGACCTTCCGTCGCTTCGGCCGAAGGGCGCCTGACCGCCATGGTGCTTGGCCTTGTCCCAGCACTGCCGGGCATCGTGGTGGCGATCGGAAGGTGGCGTTTGCGTGCCGCTGCTCCGCTTGTCGCAATGGCCCTCACTGCGTCGCCGCAGGTGGTCGAAACTTGGATCCAACTGCGAGACGGGGATCAATTCCTCAAGTACCGGGAGTCTTCAAGTATCTACCTCGGAGTCACGTGGAAAGACGGCCTCTTCTGCGCGCTTCCCCTTCTTATCCCACTACTCGCAATCCTTGTTGCCGGCATCCACCGTCGCCAGTCCCTCTGGATTGCCTATCCCATCGGAGCAATTACCGCCTGGCTGCTGCTCGCCAAAAACGACGTCTGGGGGACCAACCAAGAGCCTTACCGGCTGTGGATTGATGGCTTTGCCCTCACTGCGTTCACGATCGTTCCGATCGCCCTCGATGTGGCTTTGGCCTATCTGTCAGTACGGGTTTTGCGCTCCCCGGATCGGCCTACCCGGCCGTGGATCGCTGTATTCGGCGGGCTCGCCGTAATCACGCTGTGCGTCGGTGGCATCTCGTCGATCGACTGGTTCCGCTTCTATAAGTCGCAGGAGGACCAGACCCTCTCGCTCTATACACCAACGGATAACGCAATGCGGGCAGTCACCGCGAAGATCACCGACCACCGCCTCGTCCTGGCAGATCCATGTGTCATCGGATGGACCTTGAAAGCCGTCACCGGTGTCCGGGTTGAGACATTCAGCCCCGGACTGGCGTGGCCGTCCCGACTGCCCCAGATAACCGCAGTCAACACGGCGCTCGTACAGAACCAGATGCATCCCGCGCAGCTCAGGGCGGCCAACGTTGGCTGGCTGGTGACGGACGGTTCATGCACAGCGAATTGGGCGAAACGGTTCGCACCCATGCTCAGGCTAAAGGCCAGAAGCAGCTATGGCCCGAGTTCTTCGGATGCCATTTCGTTGTGGCAGATCAAAACTGGCGCCTCAACGCAGAGCAAGGCCTAGGGTCGCAAAAGAGACGGTCGGGTTCAGCCCTATCAGCGTTCCGATCCTTCGCGGTCGGCGCTCCCCGAGCTGGTAATTCCCAGCAGCTGGATATGCGACTCGAGAGAAGCAAGGTGACCCTCGATGAGGTAGCTGATGGCGCCGAAATCGAAGGGGGCACACCCGAGACCGACAAGAAGTAGATTCCAGCGGAAGCTCACCCGCTGGGACGCGAGCATTAGCCCACGACGACGCCAAAGTTGAGCAGCACAGTCAGAGCGACCGCTGCGCTCATCACCCCGAGCGGTCCGCGTCGGCCCCAGTTCCTCCGACGCAATGCACACATCCCGGTCGCTATCAGGAGCATCGTCCCAAGCGTCTCGAAGAGCATCGGAATGTAGGACTGTCCCCAAACCACATCCTGTTGCCACCGCAACGTCGCTCCAGTGAGGACCGCGGGAGCGAGCCATATCCACCCTCCGATAGCAGCGGCCAGCCACAAACGGCGAGACTCAACGATTGGTAACTCCATCCACGCTCGGCGCAACACAATCAACACCAGCACCGCGAGTACCACGGCGCCGAGGATCGCCAACCAAGCGACATGTACCGCTGGCCTCGCCGGACCCGGGACCCAATACTCGGAAAGTGGCAGAGCGCTCACGAGTTCCTTGGCCGTTGTGCTGAGGAACGGCCCGGCGTGCAGGCTGATCGCGTACTCAGGACTCGGGATCCCGACGACGTGATGTCTGAGCCAGAGATCGAACGCCCCGACCGCACAAGTGGGAAAAGCGATGGCGACGGCTGCCCGCCGCCGCCAATGTAGATCGCCCGAGGCGAGCCAGAACCATGCGACAAAGGCCGGGGCGAGAATCAGGCTGTACTCATAGGTCACGGCAGCGAGTGCCCAAATGGCGCCGCCCGCGATGAGAGCGGCCGGAGCCCTGCTACTCGGTCGACGGCCTAACACAAGCACCGAACCGACCATCAGCAGCATGGTCCACGGCACGAGTCCAAGGAAACCAGCGAGACCGTCATAGGCGACCGGGTAGCGAAGCTGCCACGAGGACACAAGCGCGACGACCCCGAAGATCGCCACCGCCTTCGATCCGAAGGCGACGGCCACCCATCGGCTCGCAGCCAATATCAGGCAACAGAGCAACACTAGGAGGTAGCTCTTGTAGACCACGCGGCTCGTGAGAGTTGTAAAGACCACTACTTCGTCCGCCATTGCTCCGGGGAAGAACCGGCCCCATCGCATCCACGTGACAGTTCCCTGACCGATGTAGTGCCAGGAACTGAGATGCAGCTTCGCGAGCACCTTCGGCAGAGGGGCATTGAGCGCGTCGTCTCCGAAGTACGGCGTCCCAATGATCGGCGCCACAGCCAACAGCGCTGCCACGCCGATGACGACACTCCTCCACGCCACTAAAGCGAGCCGCGGTCTGGGCCGAACGGCCGCCAGGGCCGTGCCCGCCTCGTCTCTATCGACCGCTTCCCTCATGCCTTTGAGCCCTCAGTTCGCGTTTGACGCGCCAGCCAACCAGGAGGGCTGGCCCCCTGTCAACGGGCCGCCCGTGCTTCCCTGCTCAGTGCACCACGATGGTCAGATCAGGACTCCGAGCGCGGCGTAGATCACGACCAGGTAATCCATCTGAAGCATGTAGGTCGCTGGAATATCGAACACCGCCCAGAAGCTCGTGTTACTTGCCCCGGCGTTCTGAGCCATTTGTGCTCCGTCGCGATGTTGCACGTCAGGTCGGTGAAGTTGACAGACTGCTGCCGCTCACAGTCGGGGCAGCCGCCCGGCTCTTGACTCGCGACCCACACGCCTAGGTTGCGGCTTGACAGGTCGGAGAACACGTTCCCAGGATGTCCTAGCGGGGGCTCGAGCGACCACTGGTATTCGTAAGTGCGGCCCTCGCGGGCGCAGCCACGCCCGTCCGGCTCACCGCAGCCGCGTAGAGCGTCGAGTGAGCCAGGGCCTCCTCGCCGGCAAATGCGTCCTCTGCTCCAAGTCCACTGCGGCCGCCTCGCCGACCAGAGCCGGTCCCGGCGACGTCGCCCCGAACATCCAGCTGCCGGCAAGGACGAGGGCGAAGCCCAAAAGGCGTAGCACGGTCAGCGCAGTCGATGAGGGCAGCGGCTCATTGAACACCACCATGCCGACCGCCACGATGTAGACGCTCGCAATGATATTAGTGAGGGGTCCGATCATCGCGACCCGGCTGCGTTGCAGGCCGGTCTGGAAAACGAGCAAGCCGAGGATCGAAGCCACCACGAACAGGTAGGGATAGGGCGAAGCGACGACGCTCGGGATACCTCGGATGATGCCGTGACTCGCTAGGAGCACGGAGGCACTCTTCGTCTGCAGCGAAGCCACGCCATAGAGAAGACCGGCCGTCGTGGCGAAGGGTACGCTTGGGTCCACCGGGGTCCGGCGGAGCCCGGTGAAAAGGACAGCTGCGAACGCGATCGTCGCCCCCGTCGTAACCAGCGCTTCAATCGTGCCCCCGCCATCGCCGCGTTGATCCCTCGATCCCAACGTGACCGACACGAGAACGACAGCGATGATGATTACTCCGAGGCCCGCCCACTCCCGGCGACCCATCGGTTCGCGCAGGTAAATGCGGGACGCGATAACCAAGAACACGAGCCCGGCACCAAAGATGGACTGGACGACGGCGATTGGAGCGAGCGCGTAGCCGATCACCATGAGCCCGACCGCCACAACGCCACTGACAAACCCCGCCAGCCACAGTCGTGATCGCAGGAAGGAACGCACCATGTGCCCCATGCGGCGCGCCGAGATGCCAGCCATCTCGTCGACTGCTCGCTTCTCCAGCAGGTTGCTCAGGTTGAAGCCAATAGACGCGAGGAAGCTGAAGAGGATCCCGAAGGCCATGGCGAGGCTTGTCCGTCGCCAGCCGCCGGCGGGGCGATCATAATGCGCCACATCTCGGCGATCCCAACCTCAAGAGGTATGGCTGGCGCCCACCCCGGTACGGGGGCGCCAGCATCCCAAGGCTGCATCATCTCGCGCCACCGGTACTCGCGAGCGCCCCACTCGACAGGAACGGGCCGCCCAATTGCCTCACCGACCTGTTCGACGAGCTGCCGGAGCTGCAGTGGCGCGCCGGACGTCACCGCGAAGCTGTGGTAACCCGAACCACGTGCCGCCAGCGAGGGGGCGGCCGCTGCCAGACAGGCGGCCACCGCGTCTTCAACATGCACGAGGTCCACAAGCTGTTGCCCTGGGCTCACGCCGATGCTGCGTCCCGAGGCAGCTGCATCAAGCAAAAGGTTCAGGAGCTTCGGCCGCGAGTCGCCCGGCCCGTAGGTCTCGAAAAACTTCAACGTGACCACCGCCAGATTCGTGCGCTCGACGTAATAGCGCAGGACGTCCTGAAAGGCCTGCTTGGTAGCGGCGTAGAGCGCCACCGGTCGGTACGGCGCGCCATCGGCGTGTTGCCAATAGGTGCCCGCGTTAACGAGTGTGCACCCGCCTCGACTGGCTAGGGCGTCGGCGAGGCGGGTGCCGAAAAGTACGTTGTCGGCCACCAGACGGGCGATATCGCCATCGCGGTGGCTGCCGACAAAATACCCTGCGAGGTGGAAGCACACGTCAGGACCGGCCGCACCCACCACGTCATGGAGGGCCGACACCCCATCGTCGACATGGAGACTGATGCCAAGGCCAGCAAGGTCGTCCGTGTTCGAGCTCCGCCGGACCAGTGCGTGAACCTCCCAGCCCTGCTGAACAAGCTGGGCGGCGAGCCGGCCTCCGATGAACCCTGCCGCACCGGTGATCAACGCCCGGCGGGGGTTGGTCACCACCCGGCCCTCATTCGCCGCCATAGGTAAAAGGCGACTCGAACTCAGCGAGTGCCGGCAGCGCGGCGTCGCGGGGGGATACCAATGGGTCGGTAAAAGGCCACGGGACCCCGACTGAGTCCCAGCGGATCCCGGTATCCCGCTCAGGGTCGTGGATGGTTCCAGTCGCATACGCCATCACGGTCCCGTCGCGCAAGGCAACAAAGCCGTGGGCGAGGCCAGCGGGCAGGAAGAGCATGGTCCACCCGTTGCCATCGAGGTCGAATGACTCGAACTCCTGATAAGTGGGCGAACCTACCCGCAGGTCGACGACAACATCCATCACGGCTCCTACCGGGCAATAGACGAGCTTGGCATGAGCCGAGGGGGGGAGTTGGAAGTGCAACCCTCTGAGGACACCGCGAGACGAGACGCTGTAGAAGCGCTCTGGCCACTCCGTCGGGATGCCGGCCGCTTCGAACCATTCCTGTTGGTGGGTCTTCACGAAGCCGCCTCGCTCATCGCGGTGCACCGTTGGCCGCAACAACCGCACTCCCGGCAGCGAGGCGTCCTCAAAGATCACCGGGGCTCCGAACCACACCGGCTCGGAACCCGGCCGACTCGTCGGAGGCGCTCGGAAGGGCCCGGACCCTGCCCAGCGCAGCGCGCAGGCGCATCTGCTGATAGAGAATCCTTCGCGCCTGGGTCAGCAAGTGGGACCGAACTGCTCCCCTTCGGACGTCGCCCGCGGAGATGGCGTCCGGATAGCGCTGCGCCAGCTCGGAAAAGAGATCTCGCAACTCGCGCGCCTGAGTAGAGGCGAGCCTGGCACTCAGTTGGCCCGGGCTGACGCGAAAGCAGCAGATCACCTGCTCATCTACGACTGCCCAGGATCGGGCGACGCAGCGGAGGTAGAACTCGATGTCGATGGTGTAGTGCCACCGTTCGTCGAAGAGCGGCTCGGGTAGTGCGGAACGGCGCATCAGTACGCTCGCTGGCTCACCGAGCAGATTTGCCCCCGACGTGGTGCAGGTCCGGGCAAGCTCCGCTCCCCCGATCGCGCGCGATGGCTCTTCTTCCAGCAGTGGACCGAGGCCGCGTGCAGCGAGAACCACTCGCCCCACGTCGTCGATGATCCGTCGCCGGCCAGCGGCAAGGACAGCATCGGGATGGGCGGCGAGGAGCGCTTGTTGCACGGCAAGACAGTCCGGAAGGAGGAGGTCGTCGTGGCACACGAGCTTCACGAGATCCCCCCGGGCGCCGCTGAGCGCACGAGCCCAGTTGGCATGGAGGCCCAGCTGCACAGGCGGCTCAGGCAGAATGCGGATCCTCGGATCATCAAAGGAGCGGACGATCTCCACCGTCCTGTCGCCTGAGCGGTTGTCCGCAACCACCACCTCAAAGGCGTGGTAGCTCTGGGCGAGCAGCGAGCGGATGCACTCACCGATGTGATGTTCACCGTTCAAAACGGGCACTACGACAGAGATCAACGGATCACTGAGCACAGCCCGCGCCTCCGTCCGTTAGAGAGTTCTTGGACCGGGGCGAGCGCGCGACAACGACGTGCGCAGTCCTGCGGGGTAAACACCCGCCAATCCTAGGGCTGGCTGTGACCCGGAGCACCCGATACTCGTCAGCCGCCCGCTGGACGCCCCCGCCGTTTCCAGCCCCGGCCGCACTGAGCATGCTGGTGAACACGGCCCGCATCCCCTCGCTCAGCGTCGTCTTCGGGCAGTCGTCAAGCTCCGGCCATACGTTCGAAGCCATCCGCAGGTCGCGGGCCTGGTGCCGGGCATTCGGCGAGCCCGCGAGGAGAACACTGACTGGGCGCTTGGTGATCCACCTCGACTGGGCCAGGATGGAACCGACCGTGGTCGGCTGCTGAGAGGCCAGAATTTTGATTACCGCCGGCGGCTCCCCGTGCCCTTGCTCGAGGCGCTGGAGCCGTTCGAGCCCTCCGGCGATGAGATCCCCAGCGTCGTCGGCGAACAGATAGTCCCGGATTGTGTCGAGCGACACATAGAGGGCAAGAGGCTGGCGCATGAGCACCCGGAGGCAGACCTGACTGATCAAGCCCTGCGCCTTCGCGAGATTCTGAGCTGGGCCGTAGAGGTTCGAGATGCGGCCGACGAGCAAGGGAGTTCCGGTGCTGGCGCACCACTGCCACGCCCGACCCTCTTGGTCGAGCTTGTTCCAGCCATACGGTGCGAGGGGCGCGACCGGCGACTCCTCGGTAAAGGGCGCATGGCCAGCACCTGCGTAGACGCCGCCCGCGGAGGACGCCAGGAAGAATGCTCCGCGGGCGCGGCCCCCGAGGCAGAGATGCCGCGTCATGGCCTCGAGGAGGGCCGAGAGCGCCAAAGTCTCCTGCTCGAGCGCGTCGGGCAAGGAGCCGACTACCCCGGCACCGGCACACCACGCGATTTGCCAGGGTGCCTTCCCAACGTGGGCGGCGAACTGGGCGCATGCGGCGTCAAGATCACGTTCGGTCTGGAGCGGATTCTCCCAACGGACCGGCTCAGCCGGATGCCACGTCGATCCGAGTCGGGACAAAGCCCGCTAGACGCTCCGCCCGAGAAGACCGCCCCTGCCAACGACCCATGAACTCACTTCACTCGATCTCGGACGACCTACTCGGTTGTAAGGCCCCCCGCTGGAGCGGACCGTTGGCCGGATCGGAAGTGACCAGGTAGAGGGGTTTGCCCATGGCCATCCTTACGGCCGCACCGACGTACTCTGCGACGACGCCGAGGGCGAGCAGGTTGAGACCGCCGATGACGAGCACGATGACCGCCAGCGAGGTCCAACCGGGCACGTTGATGTTGCCGGCGATCTTCTCGACCAGCACGGCGATCGCTACGCCGATGCCGGCGATCGCTGCGAGCACACCCGACAGGGAAACAAGCCGGAGCGGCCGCGGTCCGACTGTGATGACGAGCTGCCAGAAATGCGAGAGCAGCTTGCGTAGTGAGTAGCCGGATGGGCGGACAAACCCCGCGCGGAACTTCACCGGACAGAACGTGACACTGCCGAAGGCCCAGCTCAGCGCCACATCGAGATACACACCCGGACCCACGTACGCCGCGACGCCCCGTCCGACCTCACCCAGCATCAAACGGAAGCTACTGAAGCGAACCAGGTTGCCGTCGGCGAGCACCCGGGTTGCTATGACCTTCGCGGCGCCCGAAGCGACATTGCGGGCGAGACCGTGGGGAGGTGCATTCGTCGCGCTTCCGTAGACGAGCTGAGCGCCCTCCGCCATGGCAGCGTCGAGCATCCGACCGATGTCGGCCGGGTCGAATTGCCCGTCCTCGTCCATCGTCACGATCCATTCCGATCCCGACGATGACATGCCGGCGATCGTGGCCGCGTGTTGCCCGAAATTGCGCGACAGCCACACCGGCCGGACGAAAGCGTTGGCCGCAGCCAACCTACGGATGACGATATCGGAGCGATCGACCGCCCCATCGTTCACAAGGAGGATTTCCGTCACACGCATCCGTCGACCATCTGGGCTTGACCAGCCCTCGGTGAGGGGCGCAAGCTCCTCCACCAGGGCATCAAGGGTGGCTTCGCCCCGGTAGACCGGCACGACGATCGAGATACGGTGCTCGGACTCGCCCAGTTTCTCGGCGACCATGACCCGCAGGATAGCTGAGTGCCTCTCATAGCCCCGACTAGGGGCCGCGGGCCCGGAAGGCCGCCCAGTCGAGCGATTGGAGGCCACGCCCGGCCCAAGGGTCCGAGGCCGCCTCGCTATGCTTGGTGCCACTTGGCGAGATCGCGAGTTCGAACGGGGAGATCCTCGGCCACATGAAAGTAGTGATCCTCGCCGGTGGACTGGGCACCCGGCTGTCAGAGGAAACCAGCATTCGCCCCAAGCCGATGGTGGAGATCGGCTCGAAGCCGATCATCTGGCACATCATGAAAATGTATTCGGCGCACGGCTTCGACGACTTCGTCATCTGCTGCGGATACAAGGGCTATGTAATCAAGGAATACTTCTCAAACTACGCCCTACACGGTTCGGACGTCACGTTCCACATGGAGCAGGGAAGCATGACGATCCACCATCGAGAAGTGGAGCCGTGGCAGGTCACCCTTGTTGACACAGGTGCCGAGACCCAGACCGGTGGCAGGCTTGCGCGTGTCGCCCCATACCTTGGCGACGAAGACTTCGCGATGACTTACGGCGACGCCGTCGGATCCGTCGATATCTCACAGCTAGTCGAGTTCCACCGAGCCGAGGGCGCGCTCGCCACGGTGACCGCGGTCCGACCACCGGCCCGATTCGGCGCGCTCGAGATGGTCGGCAATCGGGTCTCCCGATTCAAGGAGAAGCCGGCGGGTGGAGATGCCTGGATCAATGGAGGCTTCTTCGTCCTTTCCCCGTCGGTCATCGACTACGTCGATGGGGACGAGACCATCTGGGAGCAGGGGCCACTCGAGCGGCTAGCAGCCGAGGGACAGCTCGCGTCCTACCGCCATGATGGGTTCTGGCAGCCGATGGACACCTTGCGGGACCGACAGGCCCTCGAGGAGCAATGGACCTCGGGCAAGGCCCCATGGAAGATCTGGTGACTAGCGGCCCGAACGCTCCGCTTTCAGACATCCTGCAGCGCACTTACCGCGGTCGCCGGGTGCTGGTCACGGGTCACAACGGCTTCGTGGGCTCGTGGCTATCGCTCGTCCTCGCCGATGCTGGAGCGCTTGTTACCGGGCTCTCGCTTCCACCGGAAGAGGGGGGACTGGCAAACGCCCTAGGGCTGGACACACTTGTCGAGTCGCTCAGCGGCGATATCACTCAACCGGAGCTCGTCGAGTCAGTGGTCGCGGAGCGCTCGCCCGAGATCGTCTTTCACCTCGCTGCCCAGGCGCTGGTGCTTCCTTCCTACACAGATCCGCTCTCCACCATCGACGCGAACGTGATGGGGACCGCGAGAGTCCTGGAAGCGCTCCGCACCCACCCAGGCGCTGCCGCATGCGTCGTGGTCACCAGCGACAAGTGCTACGCGACCGCCGAGGGAGCCCACATCGAAAGCGATCCCCTCGGAGGCGACGACCCTTATAGCGCGAGCAAAGGTGCCGCCGAGATCGTCGCCCACGCCTACCAGCTCTCCTACTTCAAGGGCGGCACTCTCGGAATGGCAACAAGTCGGGCCGGCAACATCGTCGGTGGCGGCGACTGGGCGGCCCATCGCATCGTCCCGGACTGCGCCCGAGCGGTGCGCGAGGCGGCTGCAGTGGTGCTGCGTCGACCACACGCAATCCGGCCCTGGCAGCACGTGCTCGACGCGGTAGCTGGCTATCTGAGGCTCGGCGACGCTTTGCTGGCCGACCGTGACGCTTTCGCTGAGGCTTGGAACTTCGGTCCGAGCGCCGCTGCCGCAGCCACGGTTGGTGAGTTCGTAACCTCACTGATTGCGAAGTGGCGCGAGCACGGAATTGAGGTGCTCGAGCCCATTTTCGAACGACCCGGCGTGCCCGAGCGAGGGGTACTGACCCTGGACAGTTCGAAGGCCGAGCGCCGACTGGGTTGGGTCCCGCGGCTTGACCTCGACGCCACGATCGGGTGGACGGTGGAGTGGTATGCACAAGCCCTGGCCAGCGCCCAGTTCGACGCTCTCGGCGTCACGCGGAGGCAGGTCAGGCGCTTCCTGGACGCCGACGCGGCTATCGGCGAACCCGCCGTCTCCTCCGGACTAACCTTCGCCGATCGTGACTAGCCCCGGCGCAGACTCGCCACGGACTCCTGACGTCCCAGGTGCCGTATCCCCGCTTGGCAGCCAGGCGACACGTGCTGGGGCGTCCTCCCGTGAGCTGCGCGGTGAAATCCTAGACCTCGTCGCCCAATACGTTCGGGCGTCCAAGGAGGAAGAGGGCGACTTCGTTTCTGGGCGGACGCCCATCCGCTACGCCGGCCGCGTCTATGACGAACGAGAGGTACTGAACCTCGTTAATGCTTCACTGGACTTCTGGCTGACCGAGGGGCGCTACTCCGCGCGGCTTGAGAAGGCGCTAGCCCGATACCTCGGCATCGGCTTTTGCCGCCTCGTCAATTCTGGCTCGTCCGCCAACCTCGTCGCGTTCTCGGCACTCACTTCCCCCCGACTTGGCGAGCGGCGGGTACGTAAGGGTGACGAGGTCATTACCCTGGCGGCGGGCTTCCCCACGACCGTGGCGCCAATGGTGCAATTCGGGGCCGTGCCGGTCTTCGTCGACGTCGATCCGCGCACCGCGAACGTCGACGTCAGCCAGCTCGAGGAGGCGGTCGGACCCAGGACACGAGCCGTCATGCTGGCTCACACCCTAGGAAATCCGTTCGACATCGACGCGGTCGTAGCCTTCTGCCGTCGCCATGATCTCTGGCTCGTCGAGGACAATTGCGATGCTCTCGGCTCCCGTTACACATCCAACCTCGACGGCGATGGCGAAACCCGGCTCACCGGCAGTTTCGGACACCTTGCGACGAGCAGCTTCTACCCCCCGCACCACATGACCACCGGGGAGGGCGGAGCCGTCTACACGAACGACGAAGAGTTCGACACCATCGCCGCAAGCTTTCGCGACTGGGGGCGAGACTGCTACTGCAAGTCCGGCAAGGACAACACGTGCGGCATTCGCTTCGAGCACCAGCTCGGCGAGCTCCCGTACGGCTACGACCACAAGTACACCTATTCGCATTTCGGTTATAACTTGAAGATGACCGACCTCCAGGCATCGATCGGTCTCGCCCAGGTGGAGAAGCTCGACGATTTTGGCGATGCGCGCCGACGAAACTTCTCTTACCTGCGCGAGGGTCTGGCCCGCTTCTCGGACGTGGTCGACTTCACCGAGCCGACGCCCAACTCGGATCCGAGCTGGTTCGGATTCCTCATGACCGTACGTGAGGACGCTCCCTTCAACCGGGGAGAGATGGTGGCAAAGCTGGAGTCGCATCGGATCCAAACCCGCATGCTCTTCGCCGGCAACCTCGTCAGGCATCCCTGCTTTGACGAGTTGCGCGAGACCGGGACGGGCTACCGAGTAGTTGGCGACCTCCGAGCGACGGACCGGCTTATGGAACGCGCCTTTTGGGTCGGGGTCTACCCAGGGATGGGCGTCAACCAAATCGACTACATGATCGAGCAGTTCGCGGCGAGCTGCAACGAGTTCGGTGTCGCCTGAGCCGTCGGGGTCCGGGATGACCGACATCGCTCCCCAAAAGCTCGGCCGGGGCGAATCGGATTGGGGTGCCACAGCCCGGACATCTGAGAGGACGATTGACCGCAGCACCCACTTACGGGCGGCCCGTCTGGGCGCCGTCCTCGCGGGCCCGGCGCTCTATGTGGCCATCGCTTTCGGGCTCATGGCCAACACCTGGGCAGCGCCGACCACGACGATAATCGGCAGCGGCGGTGATCCCCAAGCCTATTTGTGGGCACTGCAATGGCCCGCCTTTGCCATCGGCCACGGCATTGACCCCTTCTACTCCCACTACCTGATCGCCCCGCAAGGCACCAATCTCGCCTGGTCGGGATCTTCAGGTCCGGGAATCGTGCTCGCCCCGCTCGTGATGCTGATCGGGCCAGTCCTCCTCTACAACCTGCTGGCAACTCTCTCGCTGGCACTGTCGGCTTGGCTCGCCCAAGTTGCCATCTACCGGCTCGTTCCCTCGAGGCTCGGTTCGATCGCGGGTGGGCTGCTATTCGGCTTCTCCCCCTTTATGCTTGGACACTCCTGGGGACACGTCACGATCACCCTGGCGGTGCTGCCGCCGATTGCCCTTATCGTGCTGCACGAGACCTTCATCCGTCAGCGTTGGCGCTGGTGGACGGTTGGGCTCTTGGCGGGACTCGTGGTGACCTTCCAGCTCATCACCTTCGTCGAGACCCTGGCCATTACGCTGCTGGCCCTTGTCGTTGCAATGATCCTGCTCGTCATACAGCGACCGAAGATGATCCGCGAGAAGGTGAGCTACGCCTGGCGGGCGCTCGCGGCCACGGTGGCTTCTTCGATCGTCTTCGCCGCCTATCCGCTCTGGACTCTGCTCTTTGGCGCTCAGAAACTAGGCCACGGAACCGTCGAGCCGCCCGACTCCTTTGTAACGGACGCGCTCAATTTCGTCGTCCCTTCCCTCACCACACGATTCGTCCCCGGGTTCATCGCCAGCACCTCTTCACGCGTAACCATCGGCGTGGTCGAGTCGGGAGGCTACCTCGGGATCGTGTTCGTGACGATCTTGCTGTATACGACAGTTCGCTACTGGCGGCTGCTCCTCGTTCGGACGGCCGCACTCACCGGGCTCGTGCTCGCTGTCTTGTCGCTCGGTCCCCGCCTCCATGTTGACGGGACCGTCCTGAACTTTCCTCTTCCGTTCGCGCTATTCCTCCACCTACCTGTGCTCGGCAATATCCTCGCTGCCCGGCTGATGGGCGTGGCCGACCTCTGCTTCGCTGTCCTCCTCGCGGTATTCGTCGAACAGTTGGCGCGCGTCGGGCTGCCACAACGACTTGCCGGTGACTTTGCCGTGCTGGCGGGCTTTTTTCTAATCTTCCCCGCCCTTCCCACGCCCCAAGCGCCATACGCCGTTCCGGCTTACTTCACAGGCCGTGCCGTTGACCGAATTCCAGCTGGAACCACTGCGCTGGTGGCCCCCTACGAGACAAACGGGTCCGACGACGACCCACAGATGTGGCAGGCGGCGAGCGGATTCCGGTTCAAAATGCCCGAAGGGTATCTGTACGTACCCACCCCAGCAGGTCCTATCACTGGTCCCATTCCTACCGCTCTCGGAACGGAGATGGACCAGATCGGCCTCCAGACCGCCTCCGCGCCACGGCCGACGCTGACCGAGGCGGACCGCATCTCGTATTTCGCGACGCTGAAGTCATGGAATATCAAGACGGTGATCGTTGGCCCAATGCCTAACGATGGTGTCATGGTCCAGTTCTTCCAGCAACTACTCGGGCGTCCCGGTACCGCGATTGGCGGAGTGACGGTCTGGTACGGGGTTCGCCCCTGAGCAACGGACGCCTGACCGCGACCGGGAACGATTCGTTGTCAGAGTTCCGCGGCCCCACTCGCTGCCGGGCCTCCGTCTAAGAAAGCACCCGCCGAGACGCTCACGCTAAGGCGGGTCCCACAACCGAACCAGCGGACGTGCTCGTGAAGCAGATCCACCTCTAGGAGGTACTCGCCCGGCTCCCCGGGTGCCTGGATTGGAAGCAGGAGTAGGTCTCGCTCTCCCGGGTGTACGTAGCTCGGGAGCACCACGCGGGGCCCTTCGATCGGAGGGAGGCCCCGATCGTCCTCGCATAGCCACCTCGAAGCGAGATACAACTCCGCGCCACGACCGTCACAGTCCCACGTACCGGTCCCGGTGTTCACGATTTCGACGACGAGGATCCGCTGCTCTCCGCTAAAGAACTTCGAGAGATCACGGAGACTTGACAGCGGCGACTCGGTCAAGCGCACTGTTCCCAGATAATCGGAGTCTGCCAAAGGCCGCCCGGGCCACCGGCTGAACACCTCGTCCGCCGTTGCTGTTGTCAATCGGGCGCGATGTCCAACCCCCGTAGCAGCAACGGGATGCCGATCCTCTTTTGGACCTCCTGAGGCCAAGACTCTCCGGATCGAAGGCACATCTTCTGTCGGCACGGCTGCGGGAAGACGAGTTGAATACCGTTCGGGTTGGTAATAGATGTCGCTAATCGACCGCCCGTCTGCCAGCGGGATTCTCGGTGCAAATGCATCTAGATCCTGGACCTTGCGGCGCCTCGCCTCCCCGCCGTTTACAAGATTGTCGAGGTGATAAAGGGGTAGGTCGAGATGGCGCCGATATGGAACGGTGGGCAATGACCCTCCGTGGATAGTCCGCCGCTGAAACTGCAGCGACGCGCGATCGTTGCGAAGCATGCGAAGCTGGAAGTCAGGCTCCCAGGGATACTCGTTTAGCCAGTGGGAGTCGTCTCCGTACACCCATCGCCGGGTCGTGACGTGACCAAATAGCTCGGAGCTTCTCAGGTCCGGGAGCGCCGCCAGGAGCGCCTGACTAGGTACTTCGTCATTGTGGACGACAAAAAGCCAATCGTGTGAACACTGCTCGTATACCCATGGCAAGACTTGGTCGAGGGAAAAATCTGGGCGCCATTGGTAGTGAATAATCCGATCTGCCACGCCGCCCAAGGCCTCATAGACAATCTCGGCCGGAGCGCTATTAGTACAGCAAACGATCTCGTCGGCGACGTCGCGGAACATCGAGAGGATGACAGCTACCCGCTCGAAGGAATCGCCGGCCGGACAGCAGACAGAGAGTCCGCCCTTCTTCATCGCCCCGGCCATTCAGCTCGCGATCGACAATTCGACCGCTGCGAGGCGCTCGCACATAGCCTCTCCCGCCGCGTGCGCGCTATAACGCTCCCGGATGGTCCTAGCAGCAGCAGCGCCTAACCGGCCGCGCAGCCGTGCGTCGTCGTACAGCATGCGGAGGTAGTGCGCCGCCTGGTCGACGTCTGGCTCAGCCCAGCAGGCACCCGGGGCATACACGGAACGAGCGGCTGGGTTAAAGCGTAGGTCCGCTTCCCTCACAGTCGTCATGGTGCAGTCGACAAGGCAGCTGTTACTGGAGGTCATGAAGTCCAGATTCCCCGAGTAAGCGGTGGCGACAACTGGACGGCCGAGACTCATCGCCTCTGCCATCCCAAGGCCGAAGCCCTCGGTCCTGTGCAACGAGATATAGGCGTCACAGTGAGCAGTCAATGACGCCATCTGCCCGCCGGTCAGCTCCCTGTCGATGACGAGACCGCCGACAGTGGCAAGCCGCTGGCGGATCTCATATTCACCCTCGGGGAAGTCCCGCAGACCCGAGGTCTTGAGCATGAGTGCCACGTCGTCCCGCCGCTCACGCGGCGAGAACGCGCGCCGGTAAGCCTCGATGACCGCGAAGGGGTTTTTCCGAGCGAACGTGGATCGAGCATCGAAGCCGAACAGGATTAGGAAGCGGTCATCGGGAAGACCGAAGTCCTTTCGAGCCACGGACCTGTCGGGTACCGGCTCGACCACGCACGGCATTACGACGATCGGGGCGCTCGTAACGCCCCGGAAGGCATTCGCCGTGAAGGCGGAGGGTGCCCAGATCTCGTCGACGCGCGAGATCTCCTTTTTGATATGGGCTGGGAAGGTGGGAAGCTCCCAGTACCAGTTGGCAAAGACGTAAGCGTCCTGCCACCTAGGCCGGAAGTAGTGGCGGGACAGGACATTCATCTCGTTGATGTTCAAAAAGCACAGGTCCATCGGGTAAGGACGGCCCCGGGCAAGCGTCCGAAGGCGTTCGCTCAATCTTCGGTCGTCAGAGACGTAGCCGAAGTCCACGGTCTCTAGTGACACCGAGACACCCACATCGAGGAGAGCCCCTACCATCCGACGCGCTGCCTCGGCGACGCCGCTGACCGAAGTCCAGCTGCCCACTGCGTTTACTGCATGGCGCGCCTCCGAGTGCGTTCGACTCGGACGGTGCGCCTTCGCCTTCGTCCGTACGAGACGATCGCACAGAACCAGCTGCTGGTCGGCAACGACGGCAAAGGAGGCCTCCGCCTTGACGAATGCCTGGGCGGCCGCGCCCGCGCTTCGCGCCGACTGCACATCCTGAGCGACTGCGCGCATCCGATCGACGAGCTCATCGACCTCATGGCGATCATCCGTCGTGACCCGCCAACAGAATCGCTCGCTCAATCCCCTCATCTGCGGGACGTCCGAGCAAATCACGAGTCGCCCGGCCCCGAGCGCCCGCATGATCGGGGCGCTCATCTCGCCGACCGTCGGCCACCGGAGGGCAACGACCGCGTCGGTCTCAAGAATGCGCTGCCTTAGCTCTGACTCAGAGACATCGTGCTCGATCGAAACCGCGTCGGCTAAGCCCAGGAGTGCCACCATCTGGTGCAACTCATCGACCAACTCGGGCTGGTCGCTCCGTCCGGCGATGACCATGCGAACCCATGGGTCCTGATTGTGCACGCGCGAGAACGCTCGGAGCACCTGCGATAAGCGCTTCGGTGCCGAAATGCCCCCGAACACCCCGAAGACGGCACCAGAACTGTCGCGACGGGGGTGCTCGTTTGGCGCGAGGACAGGAGCCGCGAGGTGAGTGTGGACGACCTCTGCCGTCGGGTAGCGGTTCGAAAGATGGGCGCGGGCCGCCTCGCTGTGGACCACGGTCAGTCGGCTCGACTCGACGACGCGCCGCGCGAGTGGAAGGCGCCACCAGTCGCGGTAGACCTTGCCATCGGAGAAGCAGATCGGCGACATGGGCGCCTCCGGGCCTCGATCGAAGCGGCTCTCCTCCGCGAAGAGCGTGGAAGCGAAGCCGCCGCAGAGGTCCCAGTGGAAGTCCGGTAACGCCGGGTCGTGAAGGACAAGCAGCCCGGGTCGGCGGAGAACCGGCTCGTACATATAGCCGTGGAAGCGAGCGTGGTTGCCGAAATGGTAGATATCCAGCTCGCTGTCGCTCCCGCGGTAGCCGGACTTCGGGACGACCTTCACGCCCTCGGGCGCCCGAGCACTTGCCTCGGCGCCGTCTCGGACGACGGCAGTCACCTCGGCCCGGCGTGCAAGCGCCTCGAGGAGCTCATATGCATAGTCGGCGACCCCGCTCCGCTGCGGCGGAAGTGGCGTCCAGACGGCGATCCTCACGGCTCGGCCCTCAGGCCCGTCGAGCAAGGACGGCATAGTCCTGGGGTGCGAAGAGGTGCTGGTTGATGGCCTCGACCACGGGGGCAACATCTTGCCCCCACGGCTTCCCGGGGTCGGGCGTGGGAACCAGCGCCAGCTCCGGGCGGGTCAGGTAGCGGGTCTGCACATCGCTGAACCCTCGCGAGCCGACGAAGAAGGCAAGCAGGCGGGCCGGAATCGGCTGGCGGTGCGTGGGGTCGAGATAGAAGGACCAGGCCCCCACCAGCAGGTTCTCGGGATTCGGGGTCTCAAGAAGGATCAGACCACCGGGAGCGAGGGCTCGGAGCGCAAGCGAGAGGAACTCAAGCAGGTCATCAGTGGGGAGGTGCTCGACGACGTGGAGGGCAGAGATGGCGCGCACGCTCCCCGGCTTGAGCTTCTCAAGGTGCTCGCGCACATCCCCAACCCGTACGTCCAAGGACTTAGACGCCCACAGTCCCTCATAAACGGGGTTGATATCGATGCCATATGACTCGACACCGGCGTCTCGCAAGACCTCCAGCCATTCACCCCGTCCACAGCCGACGTCGATCACCGGTCCATTGGCACCGACGACAGCAATGTCTTCGACGTAGGGTCGGACCCGCTCGACCACAACCTCGTGCGTCCCTCGCATCACTTCCTCGAGCGCGCCATAGAGGCTGTCCAGCGGCCGTGGCGCTCGCGACAGCTGCTCGAGCGTTGGAGCTTCTGGCATGGCGCGACGTACGACATCCATGAGCACGTCGAACTCGGCCAGACGCCACCGGATTCCCGCTATATCGGCGCGCACCGCATCTGCTCTGCTCGCGGCCTCATTGCCAACGGCCACGCTGTCGTCAATGCGTCGGCCAAGCTCGGACAGGTCC
>JAODBN010000192.1 GCA_025463965.1 Acidimicrobiaceae bacterium | reverse complement strand
GGGATGGGCGCCTCGGCGACGACCTTTCGGACCGCCTCGACCGTCGAAGGGCCACCACCGAGACCGGGGCCGAGGATGAGGGCCTTGCACCGCGGCAGGTCCTCGAGCAGCGGATCGGCCCATCCCTCGGACGGCAGACGCCGGGCGACCCCTTCGAGGAACGGCACGGAGCCGGGCTCGGCCCCCGGCGATCCCAGGCGGACCATACCGGCCCCCGCTCTCGCCGCCGATCGCGCGCACAGGGCGGCGGCCCCGGTCATCCCCGGCGAGCCCGCCGCCACGTAGCAGGCGGTGTCCCATTTGTGGCCCTCGGCCCGCCGGGCCGGAACGCGTGCCAGATCCGCGAGCTCCACCTCGTGGCAGCGGGCCCCGGCATTCGCCACCGGAAGGCCGATCTCTTCGACCCGGACCGCACCGGCGTGCGCCCGCCCCGGGAAGAGCAGGAGCCCGGGCTTCACGCTCCCGAACGTCACCGTGAGCGCCGCACGCACCGCGCCGTCGCTGGCCGCGCCGGTGTCGGCGTCCACCCCGCTCGGGATGTCCACGGCGAGGACGGGAACGCCATCCGGCACAGCCGGCGCCCGGTACTCGCCGCGAAAGCCCGTGCCGAAGGCGGCGTCCACGACGAGGTCGCAGGGCGGCACGCGCTCTGGGGCGTCGGCCACGTCGAGCACGAGGCAGTGAACGCCACGCCGCTCCAGCAGTCTCGCCGCCACTCGTCCGTCGTCGCCGTTGTGGCCCTTTCCGGCGACGACCACGACCCGGCGACCGTAGGAGCCGCCGAGCATCTCCAGGGCGGCGCGCGCCACCGCCCAGCCCGCCCGGCCGACAAGCTCGTCCATGCCCACCTCGGAGAGGGCCGCGGCGTCCACCGCACGCATCTCGGAGGCGGTCAGCACCGGTCTCATGTGGCGAGCACGATCGCTCCCGCCAGGGCAGCGGTGTGGGTGAGCGAGACCTGCCAGCGGGTCACCCCAAGTCTGGCCGCCAGGGCGGCGGCCTCACCCGACAGGTGGAGCACGGGAGCACCCGAGGCCTCGCTGAGGATCTCGACCTCGGCCAGCCGTAGGCCACCGAGACCCACCCCGAGCGCCTTCATCGTGGCCTCCTTGGCCGCGAAGCGCGCCGCCAGTCCGGGCACGGGATCGCTGCGCCTCGCCATGCTGTTGCGCTCGGCCTCGGTGAAGCACCGCTCGGCCACGCCCGGCCTGCGGGCGAGGACACGCCGGAAGCGTTCCACGTCGACCGCGTCAAGTCCCAGCCCGACCGGGGCGCCCGCGCACATGGACGCCAGGCTAAGGCGTGTCGAAAGCGGGCGCAGCGAACCGGCGCGCAACAATGTCGAGGTGACGGCCGCCCCTTCTCCCCGCCGGACCGGGGCCCTTCTCCCCCCGCCGGTGCCGGTGCTCTCGGGCTCCCACGTCCGTCTCGCGCCGTTGATCCTCGAGCACGTACCCGGACTCGTCGCTGCGGCGTCCGAGGATCCCTCGCTCTACCGCCTGACCGTCGTGCCGCTCGGGGAGCCGGCCATGCGGGCCTACGTGGTTCAGGCGCTCGAGGCTCAAGCCCGTGGCGAGTGCGTGCCGTTCGTCGTACAGGAGGTAGCGACCGAGAGAGTGATCGGCTCGACGCGCTTTCTCGACCTGGCCACCTGGCCGCTTCCCGAGGAGCTTGCTGCGGCACGCCCGGACCCTCCTGGCCCGGTGGGCGTCGAGATCGGCTCGACCTGGCTGGCTGCCTCGGCACGTCGGACCGGCGTCAACACCGAGATGAAGCTGCTGCTGCTCCGCCACGCGTTCGAGGTCTGGGGAGTGATCCGGGTGACCCTCAAGACCGACGCTCGCAACGTGGTGTCGCGCGCCGCGATCGAGCGGCTTGGAGCGGTCTTCGAGGGCATCCGCCGAGCGGACCGGGAGGGGGCCGACCACCTCGTACGCGACAGCGCCTACTACTCGATCCTCGCCGCCGAGTGGCCCGACGTGCGTGCCCGCCTCGAGGGATACCTGGCCGAGCAATCGCGCCCGTCATAGCGCGAGCGAGGTGGCCTCAGCGGGGCGCCAGCGAACCGAGCTCGCGCTCGACGACCTCGACCAGGCGCTTGACCGCCACCGTGGCGATCTCGGGGCTGTCCGCCTCGACCATCACGCGCACCGCCGACTCGGTGCCGCTCGGGCGGAGCAGCACGCGACCGGCGTCACCGAGCTCGGCCTCCACGGCCGCGACCTCACGCCAGACCAGCTCGGCCTCGGCCAGCGCGCGCGGCCGCTCCACCGCCACCGTGACCAGCTGGTGGGGAAGGCGCCGCCTCGATTCGGCGGCCAGCTCGGAGAGCGGACGGCCCTCACGCGCGACGAGCTCGAGGAGCTTCAGCGCGGTGAGCAGGCCATCGCCGGTCGTCGCCTCGCGGGCGAAGATCACGTGGCCCGACTGCTCGCCGCCCAGCACCAGGCCCTCGCGCTCGAGGGCGTCGGCAACGTGGCGGTCGCCGACGGGCGTCTCGACGACCCGGATCCCCGCCGCGGACAGCGAGCGGCGCAGGCCGAGGTTGCTCATCACCGTCACCACCATCCCATTGCCGGCGAGCTCGCCTCGGCGGTGCAGGTCGAGGGAGAACATCGCCAGGAGGTGGTCGCCGTCGACGACCTGGCCGAGGTGGTCGAGAGCGATCAGACGATCGGCGTCCCCGTCGAAGGCGAGACCGAGGTCGGCTCCCGCAGCGACGACGGCGGGTCCGAGTCCCGCCGCATACGTCGAGCCGCAACTGGCATTGATGTTCACGCCATCGGGATC
>JAODBN010000191.1 GCA_025463965.1 Acidimicrobiaceae bacterium | reverse complement strand
CTGCGCACCACGGTGTCCACCGTGGCGAGCCCGAGACAGACGACTTCAAGCGCCATAGATCTGCGCCAAGGTGCGGAGCGGCCCGAGGCTCTCGTCGAGGGGCCCGGGACGATTGCGGGCGAGGTAGCAGCCCGCGTGGCGTTCGGCGAGCTCGGCAACCTGGCGGCCCAGCTCCCTGCGCCGCGCCGGCGCGATGCCACCGGGCGTGCCGTTGCCGTCGAGCCGGGCTCGGGCGTCGAGGCAGCACCACGAGAGGAGATCCGCTCCATAGGAGAGCTCGTCGATGACGAGGCGCGCGTCGGCGCGCGTCGGCCTTGCTCGTGGAATTTCCGCCGCTGCAGCGGCAATCTGTTCGGCCGCGCGCTCAACTGCTGGCACTCCCGCATCCTCGAAGGGCGGGGCGGCGATGGCTTCCTCCGGGCGCCAGAGCAGCCTGGCGAGGGCGGAGGCGTTGCGCATCGGGGCCCCAAAGGCACGGTAGGCGTTCGCGAGGCCGACCACGGCAGTACCGCTCGCGCCGGTGTCGTCCTCGAAGACCTGCGCGGAGAGCGCGCCGGCGATGTCGAGCTTGCTGTTGGCCTCGACGCACCACCCCAAGGCGGCGCCGAGGGCGAGCGGCACCTCGACGAAGGCCTGAGGCTGCTGGGACGCGCCGTCGCCCCAGTCGGTGACGAGGTAGCCCTGCGCCCCCAGCTCGCGGGCCGCCTCGGCCGCCGCGGCGCAGTTATCGAGCGCGTTGTGGAGGCGCCCGGTCACGCTGTTCCACGTCGAGGTGCCCGGGCAGCACCAGAACGGCATTCCCGCCCGAGCGAGCGCGCCGGCATGCGCCGTGAAGGGGTGGTCGGCCTCGTAGCCCCACTCCGTGACGGTCACCCCGTCCGGTAGGCCGGAAATGAGCTCGGGGCGGCCCGCCGGGACGTCGCCCCAGACCAGGAGCTCCTTTCCCTGCAGCACGTCGAGACCCCGGAGCCAGTCGAGGTAGGACGCCCACTCGTCTTCTCGCCGTCCGAGCAGCTCCCACGGCTCGTCGAGGCCGACGTGGACCCTGCGGCTCGTAAAGCACGGGACGAGCTGGTCGAGGAGGTCCTCGACGAGCGAGCGCGACGCCGGGTTGGCGGGATCGAGCGTGCCCGGCGGCAGGCGGCGGCCCTCGGGGCTGGTCCATCCCTGCGGCGCGGCCGCCAGCGGCAGGTACCGGGGATGGGCGAGCCACCGCTCGAGGTGCCCGAGCGTGGCCTGGTTGGCCGTCAGCTCCACGTGGCGGGCCGCACAGTAGCGGTCGAGAGCGGCAAGCTCGGGCGCAGTGAACGGATCGGTGCCGGTCCACACCTCCTCGTGGCCGGCGTAGGCGAAGGTGTGCTCGAAGTAGAGCTCGAGATGGTTGACCTTGAACGACGCCAGCCGGTCGACGAGCGCCTCCAAGGTGGCGATCGTGGGCACCCGAGCGCGCGAGACGTCGAGCAGGACCCCCCGGGTCGCCAGATCGGGCCAGTCCTCGATCCACCCGGGCGTGAGCCCTCCGCCACACAGCCTTCGAAGCTGGCCGAGCGTCTGGGCGCCGTAGAACGCACCGGCGGGATCGGCGGCCGCCAGACGCACGACGTCGGGCGAGATCTCCAGGCGGTAGCCCTGGGGAGGAAGCCCGGGTCCGGGCACCGTCTCGGGCTCGCGGAAGGCCACGGTGGCACCGGAGAGCACGCCGGAACGAGTGATCGGCAACAGGCGGCGCGCCACGCCGCCGGAGGCTGCCTTCATGACCGTATGGTAACGATGCCATAGGCCAGGCTCAACCCGCTACCATGCTCGCCGGGACTGAGACAGGGGGGCCGTGGCAACAGGTGACATCGCCAGCGTGCGGCCGGACCTGCACCGTTTCGAGGACACTTGCAACGTCTACGTCCTCAAGCACGGGCGCCGGGCTGTTCTCATCGACTTCGGCCGCGGAGACGTGCTCGATCACCTCGACGAGCTCGGGATCGACGAGGTCACCGACGTCCTCGTCACCCACCACCACCGCGACCAGGTCCAAGGGCTCGACCGGGCCGTGCGCGCCGGGGCCCGGGTGTGGATCCCGCCTCTCGAGCGCGAGCTGATCGCCGAGGCCGACCGTCACTGGCAGCGGCGCCAGGTCGACAACGACTACGACCTGCGCCAGGACCGCTTCTCGCTGCTGCACAGCGTGCCGGTCACCGGCTGGGTGACCGAGTACGCGTGGAACGACTACGGCGACCTGCGGGCGCTCGCCTTTCCGACGCCGGGCCACACGGTCGGCTCGGTGACCTACCTCGTGGACTGGGCCGGCGAGCGGCTGGCGTTCAGCGGCGACCTGCTCTACGCGCCCGGAAAGCTGTGGTCGCTCGCCGCCACCCAGTGGAGCTACACCGGAGTCGAGGGCCTCGTCGCCACGATGTCCTCCTGTCACGAGCTCGGCCACAAGTCGCCGGAGCTTCTGCTTCCCTCGCACGGGGCCCTCATGGACGATCCCCTCCCGGCCCTCGCCCAGGTCGAGCAGCGCCTCCAGCACCTCGTCGACAACTGGCGCGAGCAGGAGTGGAACGTGCTCGAGTGGTACCGCGAGCCCTGGGAGCAGCTCTCCCCGCACCTGCTTCGCAACCGCACCTCCATCGCCACGAGCTACGCCCTGTTGTCAGACTCGGGCGGCGCGCTGCTGCTCGACTACGGCTACGACATCTGCGGCGGGATGCTCGGGCCGAGCGATCGCGCCGCGCGCCGGCCCCTCCTCGCGTCGCTGCGCCATCTGAAGCAGCGCTACGGCGTGGAGCGCATCGAGGTCGCCGTGCCGACGCACTACCACGACGACCACGTCGCGGCCTTCAACCTTCTGCGCGAGAGCGAGGGCACCGAGATCTGGGCGGCCGACAACGTGGCGCCCATTCTCGAAGAGCCGACCCGCTACGACCTGCCGTGCCTGTGGCACGACCCGATCCCCGTGGCGCGCACGATCGCGTCGAGCCAGCCGGTGGTGTGGCGCGAGTACGAGCTGACCTTCCACCCCCTCCCGGGTCACACCCTGTTCGCGTCGGCGATCTCCTTCGAGACCGACGGTCTGCGGGTGCTCGCCTCGGGCGACCAACAGAACGGCGGCTGGGACAAGCAAGGCGACCGGGAAGTCCTCAACTACCAGTACCGGAACCGCTTTCGGATCGACGACTTCAGCGAGAGCGCCACGCTGTACCGAAAGCTGCGCCCCGACCTCATGATCAGCGGCCACTGGGCGCCGAAGAAGGTGACCGAGCCCTACCTGGAGATGCTGGCCGAACGCGGCGACGAGCTCGCCCGGCTGCACCGTCAGATCCTCCCGCTCGAGGAGGTCGACTTCGGGGCCGGGGGCTTCGGCGCTCGCATCGAGCCGTACCGGGCGAGCATCGTGGCCGGGGTGCCGCTCGAGCTCAACGTGACGGTGAAGAACCCGTTCCACAGTGACGAGGACGCCGAGGTGGAGCTGGTCGTCCCCTCGGGTTGGCGGGCGCTTCCTCCCCGCCGGTCGCTACGCCTCGCGCCGCTCCAGGAGGCGGAGCTGAACTTCGAGGTGGTGGCGACGGGCACCCGTGCCTCCCGTGCACGCATCGCCGTCGAGCTGCGCGTCGGAAGCCAGGACTTCGGCCAGCAGGCCGAAGCCTTGGTGAACGTGGAATGACCGCTCGCCTCGAGAGCACCGAGGCAGGAGACGTCGAGGTCGTCACTGACCGCTACCGCCTCGTTGTCGACGCTGCGGGTTGGGCCGAACTGACGAGCCCGGACGGCGAGACCTTTGTCCGCCTCAGCCTGCTGTGCGCCTTCGACACGACCGAAGGACCCGACGAGACGATTGCCCTCGAGACACCCGTCCACCGTGGCGGAGACGAGCCGAGCATCACCGTGCGCCGGCGCTCGACGCGCTGGGACGAGGCTTCGGTCACCCTGCACTGCCGTGCCGAGGGGGTGGAGGTCACCTCGCAGGTGCGCTCCCGAGCGCGGCTGGCCGACGTGCGCCTCCGCACGGTCCGCCTACTCGGGGGCCACTCGCTGATGACCGACCGGCTGGGCCCGATCTCGAGCGGCTCGGAAGCCTGGACCCTGTTCTCGCCCAACCCGGAGGACCCCAGAGGCGTGCTTCGTTCCGCGAGGGCACCCGCCGTCATTGGGGCGGTCGGCGACAGCCTGCCGGGGCGCGGGCACTGGTTCTTCACGCCGGCCCCCCTCTACTTCGCGCTCGCGAGGGAGGCCGCCGTCACCGACTCGGCACAGGTCCCGGCCGGCCGCTGGCTCGGACTCGGCGTGCTCGCCGCGCCGTCCGAGCTCGCGGTTCCCGAGGTGAGCTTCATGGCGCAAGAGGAGGGCTTCCACCTCCTCTTCGACTACCAGGGCCACACGCTCTGTTCGGGCAGCTTCGTTGCGCCGTCGCTGCTGCTCACCCCTGGAGAGGCGGACCCCTACTCCGGGCTGCGGGCACATCGGGAGGCGCTCGCCGCTCGTGGGCAGGCCCCGGCCGTGGTCGAGCGCGTCCGCCCCTCGTGGTGGAGCGGCGCCATGTTCTGCGGCTGGGGAGCGCAGAGCTACAAGGCAAAGGTCCAAGGCCTCCGCCCCCAAGACACCTGCACCCAGGCGGGCTACGACGCCTTCTTGGACGACCTCTCCGCCGAGGGCATCGTTCCCTCGACCGTCGTGGTCGACGACGGCTGGCAGCGTGAGTACGGGCGATCTGCGCCCCATCTCGGCCGTTGGCCAGACCTCGCCGGCTGGATCCGCCAGCACCACGACGCCGGCCAGCGGGTGCTGTTGTGGTGGAAGGCCTGGGACCCTGAGGGAGTCCCGAACGAGTGGTGCGTGAGGAACCCCGACGGGGTGCCGATCGCGATCGATCCCGGCCATCCGGGCGGACGTCGGCTCATGGAGCAGAACGTCACCGAGATGCTCGCAGCCAGCGGCCTCGACGCGGACGGCCTCAAGATCGACTTCACCGCCCGCACGCCGAGCGGCGAGTCGCTCACCAGCGCATCGGGGGCCTGGGGCATCGCACTGCTCGAGTCGCTACTCGCCACGATCTACCGGGCGGCCAAAGCGGCCAAGGCGGACGCGCTCGTGATCACCCACGTGCCGCATCCGGGCTTTGTCCCGTACACCGACATGGTGCGGCTGAACGACATGCTCCGCCTCGACGAGCACCACCCCGAGTCCGACCTCGTCGCGCAGATGCGCTATCGGGCCGGCGTCGTGGCCTCGGCCTGTCCCGAGCTGCTCGTCGACACCGACGACTGGTGTGCTCCCGACCTCGCCAGCTGGCGGGAGTACCTGGCGGTCAAAGAGGAGCTGGGCGTTCCGGCGCTTTACTACACGACGCATCTGGACCGCACCGGCGAGGCGCTCGAAGAGCAGGACTACGCCGCCTTGCGAGCGCTGTTCGCCCGCAACGACGCGAGAGCCCGCCCCGCAGGGGCAGGGCGAGGAGGGATCGAGCAATGAGGCAGCTCTACATGATCGGCAACGCCCACATCGACCCGGTGTGGCTGTGGCAGTGGCAGGAGGGCCTCGCCGAGGTCCGGGCGACGTTCGCGTCCGCCCTCGACCGGCTCGAAGCGCATCCCGACCTCGTGTTCACCTGCGACTCGGTCGCCTATCTCGAGTGGGTGGAGCGCGTCGACCCCGAGCTGTTCGCCCGCATCGCCCGGCGGGTCGAGGAGGGGCGTTGGGACAACGTCGGCGGCTGGTGGATCGAGCCGGACTGCAACGTGCCTGCCGGCGAGTCCTACGTCCGCCAGGCCCTCTACGGCCAGCGCTTCTTGCAAGACCGCTTCGGCCGCATCGCCACGGTGGGATGCAACGTGGACCCCTTCGGCCACAACGCCCAGCTGCCCCAGCTGCTCTCGAAGGCTGGTCTTCGCGCGTACCTGTTCCTGCGCCCCGAGCCCCGGGAGAAAGAGCTCCCCGGCGAGGTGTTCTGGTGGGCGAGCCCGGACGGCTCGCGTGTGCTCGCCTACCGGATCCCGTACGGCTACACGAGCCCGGGCGACGCCATCGACGAGTTCCTCGAAAAGGTCCTCGAGCGAGCCCCCAAAGACGGCGAGGACCTGATGGTCTTCTACGGGGTAGGAAACCACGGGGGCGGCCCGACCGAGGAGAACCTCGCGAGCATCGCCCGCCTCGATGCCGAGGACAACGGACTGGCCCTCGAGCTGTCCGGGCCGGAGGCGTTCCTCGAGCGCGCCGCGACGCGCGACCTGCCCACCTACGTCGGCGATCTCCAGCACCACGCGGTTGGCTGCTACTCGGCGCACTCGGGGGTGAAGGCCTGGAACCGGCGCGCCGAGCACCAGCTGATGGCTGCCGAGCGCTGGGCGAGCGTCGCCTCAGTGGTCGCCGGGCAGCGCTATCCGAGCGAGCGTCTGGCAGAGGCGTGGAAGCTGGTCCTGTTCAACCAGTTCCACGACACGCTGGCGGGCACCGCCATCGAGCCGGCCTACGTGGACGCCCGGGACCAGTACGGACACGCCAGCTCGATCGCCACGGACGTGTGGAACCAGGCGGTGCAGAGTGTGAGCCGGCGCATCGCAGTGCCGGCGGAGGAGGGCACCATCCCGATCGTGGTCGCCAATCCGCACGCGTTCGCGACGAGCGTGGACGTGGAGTTCGAGTTCGAGGGCACGTCGAGCGCGGAGGTTGTCGCGACCGCCGAGGACGGTGGCCCGGTGGCGATCCAGCGCATCCGCTCCCTCGCCACCCTCGGAGGCCGCCACCGCCGCCTGGTCCTCGCCGCTGAACTGCCGCCGCTCGGCTACCGGACCTACCGTCTGCGGCCCGTTGCCCTGGCCGATCAGGTCGGGACGGAGGAGGCGGCCGAGGCCACCTACGGCTCGAGCCTCGCCCCAGCGGGCACGCCCGCGGCTCACGTGCTCGAGAACGACCAC